>DASURJ010000912.1:0-6327 GCA_036280115.1 Gemmatimonadaceae bacterium | reverse complement strand
GTCGCAGCGCGCCGCCGGCTGAACGATCGCCGGCGGCGCGCGTCGGGGCAGCGGCGTACTGGTGAGATCGATCAGAATCGCAGCGTCAACCCCGCGGCGACCGTGACGTCATTGCGGGTCTTGGAGTCACCGCCGTCGAACGGCTTGAACCGTGACACGTAGTCACGCGCCTCGACGCGAAACCCCGCGCGCCCGAACCCGAGCTCACCGCCAAGAACGCCGAAGCCTGCGATGTTCGACTTCGCGTCGACGTCGAGGTCGCGGTAATCGTAGGTTCGCCCGCCGACGCCGAGCCCGGCGAAGGGCGTGAAGTCCAACGCGCCCGAGGTGAACCACGACGGGGCGCGCAGCTCGGCGCCGACGTCGTACTGGTACAGGTCGATCTTCTGATCGCCGACGGCGATCCGATCCTTACTCGGCGACCAGCCGAACGTCCCCGTGATGGCGAACTGCGGGAGGATCCGGTATGACGCTTGCGCCCCGACGAGAACGGCGTCCTCGAGGAGATCGCGCTGGTCACCCGTCGGGATGTAGGCGCCGGCGTACGGGCGGAACTCGAAACCGCGGGAGCCGGTGAAATCCTGCGCCCGTGCGGTGGACGCGACGACGCCGGAAAGCGCGAAGACGGCAGCAGCGAGAACGGAGGATTTCGAAACGGAAGCAGTGACGGTGGACATGCGTCTATTCCTCAGTGAAGCTCTGTGTGCCGGCGGCCGGTGACCTGGACCCTGAGGGCCGTCGGCGGGGTCGGCGGTCAGGTCCGCCGGACTCCACCCCGCGCGTGGCCGGCGCGGCGGAGCGGAGGGATCTGGTGGGAAGGCCGAACGAAGTGAACGTTCACGGGTATCTTCCAACGGGTGGTACCGATCGGTAACATCCACATGTTACCGGTCGGTAACATCGAAGTCAACCCATCCCATCCTGCCCTTTCGGCCAGGACCAACCGACCCCTCCGATGTGCAGCGCCCGCGTTCCCGCCCCACCCCGTCAGCGCATCCTCGACGCCGCCGACGAGCTGTTCCGTCGCGTCGGCATACGCGGCGTTGGCGTGGAAGCGATCGCCGAGGCGGCGGGGACGAACAAGATGACGCTGTACCGGCACTTCGCCTCGAAGGACGAGCTCGTTGCGGAGTGGGTGCGCGGCATCGTGGCGCAGAAGGAGGCGGAATGGGACGAGATCGCGGCGAAGCATCCCGGCGACCCGGCGGCGCAGCTGGTGGACTGGAGCCGCCGGGTGGCGAAGCGGTTCGCCGAGATGGAGGAGCGCGGATCGACGTTAGGCAACGCCCTCGCCGAGCTGCCGGAGCCCGATCATCCCGCCCGTCAGGTCATCGATGCACACCGGGTGCGGGAGCACGAGCGCATTCGCCGCGTGTGCCGCGAGGCGGCGTTCCCCGAGCCCGAGCTGGCCGCCGACCAGTTCTACATGCTGCTGGAAGGCGCGAAGGCCTGCGTGCACTGCATCGGGCTCACGCGGGTCGGCGAGCATCTCATGCGGTCAGTGGACGCGTTGATCGCGGCGCGGCGCAACCAGGCGACACGGGCATCGGGGTCGCGAGCACCGAGCCGGCGTTAGGCGCGACCCGTGCGCCCGGCGCGGGCGCGCGGAGCCTTGTGTTCGGCTCAGCGCGTCTGCTGTTCGATCCGCGATCGGTACCAGCGACTCAGCTTGAGCTTCGTCCCGTCCTTGAGCAGGACGATGTAGTCGCCCGCGCCCCAGAGGTCCATCCGCGCCACGCGGTCGAGGTTCACGATCGACGACCGATGCACGCGCGCGAAGCGGTTCGGGTCGAGCTTCCGCTCGATGTTGCCGAGCGTCTCCCGGATGAGGTGCACGCCCTTGCCGACGTGGAGCCGCACGTAGTTGCCGTACGCCTCGACCCAGTCGATGTCGTCGACGGCGACGAAGTACATCTGCCCATCCCCCTTCACGAGGAAGCGGCGTGGGAACGCGACGCCGTCACCTGACGACGCCGGCGCCGGGGGCTCCGGCAGCGGGTCACCGCCGCGCTCGAGGTCGGGAGAGCGGCGCTCGTCCTGCAGCAGGGCCAGGAGGCGCTCGTGACGCTGTGCGGCCGTCGTGCTCGACACGAGTGCGCGCGCGCGCTCGACCGCCGCGACGAACCGCTCCCGCTCCACGGGCTTGAGGAGGTAGTCGATCGCGTGGACCTCAAACGCGCTCAGCGCGTACTCGTCGAACGCGGTGACGAAGATGATGAACGGCACGTGCCCCGTGAGCGCGCGGGCGACGTCCAGGCCGCCCATTCCCGGCATCCGCACGTCGAGCAGCACGAGGTCCGGCAACAGGCTCTCGATGGCGTCGAGGGCGGAGCGGCCATTCGCGCACTCACCAACGCACTCGGCATTCGGGATCTCCTCGAGCAGGCGTATGAGCCGCTGCCGCGGAAGGGTCTCGTCGTCGACGACGACCACGCGCAGTGGATGCGTGCCAGCAGTCGGCTGCGTCATGCGCGCGCACCGCTCGGCTGCACGTACGACGGCTCCGGCGATGACGGGATCACCGGCGAGTCGGCGGCGAGCGGGTCAGGCTCGCGGCGGAAGGGCAGCGTGACTCGCACGGCCGTCCCTCCCGTGGGGCGCCGCACGATCTCGAGGTGCGCGCGTGCGCCGTAGAGATGCTCGAGGCGCTGGCGCGTGTTGCGCAGGCCGGTGCCGGTTCGCAACTCGCCCTCGGGCAGGCCGATGCCGTCGTCGTTGAGCTCTACCGTCATGGTATCGAGGTGAGCGCGGACGCGAATCTCGAGACGCCCGCCCGCTTCCGCCGGCTCGAGGCCGTGCTGCAACGCATTCTCGGCAAGGGGCTGGAGCAGGAAGCGCGGGACGAACGCGTCGAGCGCGTTCGGGTGGATGTCGAAATCGATCGTGAGGCGCTCGCGGAACCGGACGCGTGCGATATCGAGGTAGCACTGCAGGAGCTCGACCTCCTGTCGCAGCGTCACCTCCTGCACCTCCGGGTCGACGAACGACGAGCGGAGAAGCCGGCTGAGCCGCGTGATCATCGTGTCGGCGCCTGCCGGATCCCCGTACACCTGCTCGGCGATCGTAGTGAGGGTGTTGAACAGGAAGTGCGGGCGGAGCTGCGACTGCAGGGCGTCGAGCCGGGCGGCATCGAGCTGGGACTGGAGCTGAGCGCGGCGCAGAGCCTCGTGGCGAGAGAGCACGAGGTAGTACTCGGCGTGCGCGAGCGCCACGATGATCGCATACCAGCCGAGGTCGACCACCAGGGCGCGCGCGACCTGAACGACGAAGGGGACCTGCGACGGCGGTGCCCCCGGACGGATGATCGGCGCCTCGAGACTCCACGAGTACACCTCGAGGCTCGTCATGGTGACGGCGACCGCGAGGTGGAGGGCGAGGTGGACCGGCCACACGCCACGCTCGATGCGGAAGCGGCGGCCGAGCGCGAACAGGAACGGCGTGGCCGCCGCCCAGATCATGCAGCTCAGGAGGTTCGAGAAGAAGATCGGCTTCCAGTCGAACTCCCGGCCGGTGCGCGTGAGCGCGAACCCCGACGCCTGGGTGCCCATGACGGCGACGAGTGCCCAGATGCCGAAGATGAGCCCCAGTCGGCGCCAGGTCACGAACGGTTGCGCGGAGGAATCTGCCATCCGAGGAAATGTCGATGCGTGCGCCGTCATCGGCTACCAGAACTGGCGGTCGGACTGGACGGCGGGGCGCGACCGCTACCATGATGCGTGGCCCGGTGCCACGAGCACGATGTGCGTGTGACGAGGGACGAATCGTGTGGGATAAGCGGTAACCGGGATGGATATGGCGGTACGGCGGACTCGACCCGATATGGAGGGCTTTGTGAAGACACGTCTCGCAGCTGTCGCACTCGTGCTCGTGGCCGGCGCGGTCGCGCCAATTCGGAGTGTTGCCGCGCAGGCCGCGGTTCCGGCGGCTGCGCTCCGTGCCGAGCCGGCCCGGTTCACCGACCCGGATCGTGTCGCGAAGCTCTCTGCGACGTTCGGCGACATCGACCGCGTGTTTCGCGAGTTCGCGGAGCGCCAGCACATTCCCGGCGCCGTCTGGGGAATCGTCATCGACGGGCGGCTCGCGCACGTGGGGGTGAGCGGTTATCGCGACGTGGCGGCACGTTTACCGGTGGACAGCGGCACGGTGTTCCGGATCGCGTCGATGACCAAGAGCTTCACGGCCATGGCGATCCTCAAGTTGCGCGACGAGGGGAAGCTGTCGCTGGATGACCCGGCCGAACGCTGGGTGCCCGAGCTCGCCGGGCTCCCGTACCCGACGACGGACTCGCCGAAGATCACGATCCGGCATCTGCTCTCGCACGCCGAAGGCTTCCCGGAGGACAACCCGTGGGGCGACCAGCAGCTCGCCGTGAGCGACGAAGAGATGTCGCGGATGATGCGGGCAGGGATCCCGTTCTCGAATGCGCCGGGCGTCGCGTACGAGTACTCGAACTACGGCTTCGCGATTCTCGGGCGGATCGTCACGAACGCGTCGGGCGTGCCGTACCGCCGGTACATCGCGGAGCACGTCCTCCGCCCGTTAGGCATGACGTCCACCACGCTGGAGCCGGCGTCGGTGCCGAAGGCCCGGCTTGCGCAGGGCTATCGATGGGAGGACGAGCAGTGGAAGCTCGAGCCGCAGCTTCCGGACGGCGCGTTCGGGGCGATGGGCGGTATGCTGACGTCCATGCAGGACCTCGGCGTGTACGTCGGCGCGCTCCTGGGCGCATGGCCGCCGCGCGACGGCCCGGAGACGGGGCCTGTGTCGCGTGCGACGCTGCGCGAGATGCAGCAGATTCACCGGCCGCGTCCGGCGTTCGTGGCCCGGGGCGCGAATAGCGCGCTCCTGCTCTCGAGTGGGGGCTACGGGTATGGCCTGGGTATCTCCGGAGACTGCAACTTCGCGCACATCGTCGCGCACAGCGGCGGGCTACCGGGCTTCGGGTCGATCATGCGGTGGCTCCCCGAGTACGGCGTGGGGATCATCGCGTTCGGGAACCGCACGTACACGGGGTGGGGCCCGCCGACCACCGAGGCCTTGAACATCATGCTGCGGACCGGCGCACTGGTTCCGCGCACGCCGATGCCGGCGCCGGTCCTGGTCCAGCGCCGAGACGAGGTGACGCGGCTCGTTCTCGACTGGAACGACCGTCTGGCGGACAGCATGGCCGCGGTGAACTTGTTCCTCGACCGTTCGGCCGACCGGCGGAAGGCTGAGATCGCGACGTTCAAGTCCCAGGTCGGGCCGTGCCGAGCCGGGACGGGGTTCGACGTGGTGGAGAACGCGCTTCGTGGGCAGTGGACGCTGCCGTGCGAGCGGGGCGCGCTTCGCGTGTCGATTACGCTGGCACCGACGACACCTCCGCTGGTTCAGTACCTCGAGGTTGCCCGGGCGCAGTCGGCGAGCCCGCCGCCACCCAGGGCGCTCTGCCCGCAATAGGATGGGCGTGTGGGCTTGACATAGGTGTCATAACACCTAAATTCCAGTCATGGTCAAGTCGCTCCAGGAAGAGATCAAGCAAACGAAGCCGTTCGCGAGTCTGGCGCACGAGGCGCATCTGAGCGTGGTGCGTACGGCGGCGGTGGTTCAGGACGAGGTAGAGCAGTTTCTCAAGCCGTACGGGATTACGGCGACGCAATACAATGTCCTGCGGATCCTTCGTGGAGCTGAGCCTGACGGGCTCTGCCGTAACGAGGTACGCGACCGAATGCTGACGCGCATGCCCGACATGACGCGGCTGCTCGATCGAATGGAAGAGGCCGGCCTGGTGGTCCGGAGCCGAGAGCGGGACGATCGCCGGATGGTGTTGACCCGCATCTCGGCCCAGGGCCAGAAACTGCTCCAGGACATAGACGTCGCGGTGGAGCAGGAGCACGAGAACCGCTTCACCAAGCTGAGCGACGATGAGCTGCGCTCGCTCATCGAGATGCTCGCACGCGTGCGAAGCAGCGGCTGATTTTTTGCTGATGTAAGTGTTATGACACTCAGCTTGTAAACACTGACCTGCTTTCCGTTCCCACGTTCTTTCCACACTCGAGGATCATCCCTATGTCTATCTTCCACCCAGGTTCGACCCGACAGAACGACATCGCACTGGGCGTCGTCCGCGTCATTACCGGCGTGATCTTCCTCGCTCACGGGGCGCAGAAGCTTTTCGTGTTCGGTCTGGAAGGTGTCACAGGTGGCTTTGCCCAGATGGGCATCCCGATGGCCGGCGTGGTCGCGCCGCTCGTCGCGCTCCTCGAGTTCTTCGGCGGTATCGCGCTCATCGGCGGGTTGCTGACGCGCCCGGTTTCGCTCGCGCTCGCGTTCAACATGCTCGGCGCG
>DASURJ010000911.1:0-4467 GCA_036280115.1 Gemmatimonadaceae bacterium | reverse complement strand
GGCGGACGTGCACCACGGCGCGGCGGTGGTCGATGCCGTGGCGCCTGCCTCCGCCGATGCACCGTTCATCGTCGTCGCGGAACGGCACCGTGGCGGCCCCGCGATCGTGGTCCACGCCAGGACAGTCGTGCTGGCGACCGGCGCCCGCGAGCGGTTCCTGCCGTTCCCCGGATGGACGCTTCCCGGCGTCGTCGGGATCGGTGGTGCCCAAGCGTTGCTCAAGCAGGGTGCCGAGTTCACCGGGCGTCGTGTCGTCATCGCCGGGACGGGGCCGCTCATGCTTCCGGTCGCGGCCTCGTTATCCGGTGCCGGAGCACGCGTGGTGCTCGTGGCCGAGCAGGCCCCGGCCGCCGCGGTTCGCGACTTCGCCATGTCCCTCATCTGGCAGCCGGAAGCGCTCGCCCAGGCGGCGCTGTACCGGCTCGCGTTTCTCGGCGCCCCGTACCAGCTGGGCACGTGGGTTACCGAAGCGGTGGGCGGCGAGCGTGTCGAATCGGTCACGGTCTCGAGTGGCGGCCGCACGAGGCGCGTCGCGTGCGACGTGCTGTGTACGGGGTACGGGCTCGTGCCTAACGTGGAGCTCGCGCGCCTGCTCGGATGCGCCGTCGCGGATGGCGCGGTCGCGGTGAGCGAGTCCCAGGAGACCACGATTCCTCGCGTTTTCGCCGCCGGTGAGGCGACGGGGATCGGCGGCGTGGCGCTCTCGCTCGTGGAGGGTGAGATCGCCGGGGCCGCCGCCGCCGGCGCGATCCGGCCGGACTCGGCGCTCGCGCGGCGGCGCGCGTCACTGCAGCGGTTCGCGCGGGCGCTCGCGCGCACGTTCGCACCACGTGCCGAGCTTCGCGCCCTCGTGCGCGACGAGACGATCGTGTGTCGCTGTGAGGACGTCGCCCGGCGCTCGGTCATGGCGCTCGGCGACGCTCGTCAGGCGAAGCTCTACACGCGCGCGGGTATGGGCGCGTGTCAGGGGCGCGTGTGTGGTCCCGCGCTCGAGTTCCTCTTCGGTTGGGCGCCGGGTACCGTCCGCCCCCCCGCCGAGCCGGCCCGACTCGGAACGCTCACGGTCGCCGGGTTGTCGCTCGCGCCGGCGGGTCTCACCCCCACCTCGAACATTTCATCGGGGTCCTAACATGGAACAGCAGCATTGGCAGGGTGTTTTCGCGGCCATCACGACGCCGTTCGCGCCGGATCTGTCGGTCGACCACTCGTTTCTCGCGGAGCATGCGAGTTGGCTCGTCGACAACGGCTGTACGGGCATTGTCGCGCTGGGCTCGCTGGGCGAATCCGCCACGCTCGCGTTCGACGAGAAGGTGGCCATCCTCGAAACGTGCCGCGAAGGCGTGGGCGACCGCGTGCCTGTGGTCGCGGGGATCGCCGGGCTTTCGACCTCGGAGTGTGTGGCGCTCGCACGGCGCGCGGCCGCGGCCGGGTGCCGTGGGCTAATGGTCCTGCCGCCGTACGTCTACCGCGGAGACTGGCGCGAGACCGAAGCGCACTTCTCGGCGGTCATCGAGGCGACGCCGCTCTCCTGCATGTTGTACAACAACCCGATCGCCTATGGCACGGACGTAACGGCCGACCAGCTCGCGACGCTGGTGCGTCATGACAACCTGCACGCGGTGAAGGAGTCGAGCGGCGACGTGCGGCGCGTGACCGCGGTGTTCGAGCGGCTCGGGGACCGACTGCGGGTATTCGCCGGCCTCGATGACATGATCGTGGAGAGCATCGCCATGGGGGCGGAGGGGTGGATTGCCGGGCTGGTCAACGCCTTGCCTGCCGAGTCGGTGGCGGTGTTCGAGCTCGCGGCCGCTGGCCGGTGGGAGGAAGCGCGCGCGCTGTACGACTGGTTCCTTCCGCTGCTTCGCCTCGACACGCACCCGAAGTTCGTGCAGTACATCAAGCTCGTGCAGGCCGAAGTGGGTAAAGGGGGCGAGCGGGTGCGTCCACCGCGGCTGGAGGTCGAGGGGGCGGAGCGTGATGCGGTATTGGCGCTCGTTCGAGCGCGCCTGGCATCGCGCCCGTCGGTATTGCGCGAGGCCGACGACAGGGGGCGGCCGGCGGGGTCGCGTGGTGGGTCGCGAGCGGCCGCGCCGATCACCACGGCTTAGTCCGCTCGGTTCGTCCCTGTTCTGATCGGATCCCCCCAACCCTCTCGGCGGCAGGGGCCAACCGATATTGTGCGCGGGCGAAACGGTCCTATCTTACGCGGCGCGTCGCATATTGTATCCCATTAGTGCACCTGCGATGGCGTCGTGCCTCCGGGCCGCGCCCAGTGTGGGGAGGGGAGACCTGAGCGATCCACGCGCTCGCTGCCACGTGAGAGAGACCGACCGTGCCGTCGGGCGGTCGCGGCATCATCACGCGGGTTTTCCGCGCGGGGAGACGGGTTCGGGGCGGCATGGGTTGCGGTTCGATGCGGTGGCGTGTGAGCGTCCGCCCCCCGTCGTGGCCGGAGTACCGTGCATCCGCGGCAGCTCGCGCTCCGTGGATCACTCCGCCTGCCGGCCGGGATGGCCGGAGCGCGCTCCCCGATCGGAGCGCGGCCCGAGTCGCGCGCGTTGCGCGATGCGGGCGCGAACCCACGCTAGCCGCTCCGTCTCGGACGGGGCACCTCTCCGGAGGAGTAATGGCAACACGTGTCACGTATGTGCTCGCGAGCGCCGTGCTGATGCTCGCCGCGTCAACCCCGGCCGCCCGGGCGCAGGAACCAGTGCGCATTCAGGGGCTGGTCACCAACGATGCCCGGACTCCGCTGTCGGGCGTCTCCGTCGGCGTCGCGTCGTTAGGCGTCGGGGCCTTCACCGGTGACGACGGCCGCTACCTCATTACCATTCCCGCCGACCGCGTCCCGGCCAACCGGCAGGTCTCGCTGACGGCGCGCCGCATCGGGTTCCAGCCCGTCACGGCATCCATCAACCTCAGCGCCGGGACGGTCACGAAGGATTTCATCCTCGCGTCGTCGCCGACCCAGCTCGAAGGCGTCGTCGTCACGGCGCTTGGCATCACGCGTGAGAAGAGCCAGCTCGGGACGGCCATGCAGCAGGTGGACGCGTCCGAGCTCAACCGCACGCGCGACCAGAACATTGTCAACCAGCTTGCGGGGAAGGTGTCCGGGCTGGCGGTCACGGGGTCTGGTACGCAAGGCGGCTCGACCAAGCTCACGATCCGCGGGTCGAACTCGATCCTCGGCAACAACAACCCGTTGTTCGTCGTGGACGGCATCCCGGTGTCGAACCAGGCCCGGAACGCGAGTCCGAACGGCGGTGGACTCACGAGCATGGCCGGCGTCGATTTCGGGAGCGCCATCAACGACATCAACCCCGACGACGTCGAGTCGATCTCGGTGCTCAAGGGCCCGAACGCGGCGGCGCTGTACGGGTCGCGCGCGTCGAACGGCGTCATCGTCATCACGACCAAGAAGGGCCGGGCCACGAACAATCGCGTGGCCACGGAGTTCTCGACGAACTACTCGTGGGATTCTCCGTCGATCCTGCCGGACTACCAGAACCAGTACGGGCAGGGGTTCGCCGGTGAGTTCCAGTTCGTGGACGGCGCCGGCGGCGGCGTGAACGACGGTGCGGACGAGAGCTGGGGGCCGAAGCTCGACGGCCGCCTGATCGATCAATTCACGGGGCCGCAGCAGCCGTGGGTCGCCAACCCCGACAACGTGAAGGACTTCTTCACGGGCGGGCGGACGGCGGCCGCGAACCTCGCGTTCCGCGGCGGGACCGAGCGCGCCAACGCGCGCCTTTCGTTAGGCGCCGAGAGCATCCAGGGGTACATCCCGAACAACAAGTTCCAGAAGATCTCGGGGCTCCTGAGCGGCACCATGCAGGTGTCGCCGAAGTTCACCGCGGACGCGACGCTGCAGTACGTGGGCAACGAAGCGCGCAACCGCCCGGGCGTCGGCTACAACACCGGTATCCTCGAGCAGTTCATCTGGTTCGGCCGTCAGGTGGACACCGACGCGCTCAAGCGCCGGTTCGATGAGAACGGCGGCCTGTACAACTGGAACTACAACTACCACAACAACCCGTACTGGATCCAGTACGAGAACCCCGAGAACGACGAGCGTGACCGGTTCATCGGCGTCGGGTCGCTGCGCTACAACATCCTGCCCTGGCTCGACGCGACGGTGCGGGCGGGGAGCGATCTGTACCGGTTGGGCATCAACCAGCGCTTCGCGGCCGGTAACCTGAACTACGGTGACCCCTCGTACTCGGGCGCGTTCAACTTCGTGAACGACTACCGGAACGAGACGAACCTCGACTTCCTGGTCTCGGCCAACAAGCAGGTGACGCAGAAGCTCGACGTGAACGGCACGTTTGGTCTCAACCGGCGCTCGGAGACGTTCAACACGAAGACGCAGGCGACCGCTGGCATCTCGGTCCCGCTCATCTACAACGTGTCGAACGCGGCGATCACGCCGACGCTCAATCAGCAGGACACGCGACGTCGCGTGAACAG
>DASURJ010000910.1:0-8836 GCA_036280115.1 Gemmatimonadaceae bacterium | reverse complement strand
CCGATGATGATCGTCGCGAATACGCTATCGCTCGATGGTCCATAGGCTATCGTTCGCCATCGGCCGCGCGTTCGGCCTCGCTGGGGTGTTGCTTTGCGCCATCCACACGAATGCCGGTGGGCAGGTGCTACAAGCGCCGAGATTCGCCTTCGAGCCCGGGGTCATTACCGTCAATGCCCTTTCGGCTCCTGGCAGCGCCGGATCGTCTACCGGACTCAATCTGCGGTTCGTGGCAGTCGTGCCGACGAGAGTTCCGTGGCTTACGGTCGCGCTCGGGACGAGCTTCGCTCCGCTCGGGCTATCGAACGGGCTGCGCGCCTTCAACGAACCGACGTTCTTCTACGGACCCGTCACGCTGCTACTCCCGCGTGACCGTACGGCGAACTGGCTGGAGCTGACGTTGCCGCTCCTCGGCGCCTACCGGTTGGATGAAACGGGGGAGGAAGACCGACTCTACGTGAACGATCTCATCGTTCAGGGGGTGGCGACGGTGCCGGTGGGAGAAAAGTTGATGGCCGACATGGGCTCATTTTGGTCGCGGGTCGCGTTCTACGCGATCGTCGAGCAGAACCTGACGCCCTCGCGCAATGTCACCACTCAGCGCGTGGATCGGTTCAACCCGACGTTTCAATACGGCGTCTCGATTCCAATCGGGCGGCGGGCGGCGGGGGCGGCGGGAGAGCCCTAGCTGCCTCGACCAGGCGATTATCGCAAGAGGAACAGCACGTCGAGCGCGACCGTCGTGAGCGTTACCGCTATTGCGTGCACGCCTGCATGAGTCGGGGTTCCTCTCCCATCTGGCGAGGTGCAATTTACGCCCATGCGTTTACCCATCGACACGTTTCGATTGCCGAACGGGCTGTTCGTCACCTTGTCCGAGGACCATACGGCGCCGATCGTTGCCGTGAACGTGTGGTACCACGTCGGGTCAGCAAACGAGCGTCCCGGACGAACCGGGTTCGCGCACCTGTTCGAGCATATGCTCTTTCAGGGCTCGGAGAACGTCGCGGCGAACGAGCACTTCGAGCTCGTTCAACGGGCGGGTGGGACGCTGAACGGATCAACCTGGCTTGATCGCACCAACTACTTCGAGACGGTGCCCTCCAATCAGCTGGCCCTTGCCCTCTGGCTCGAGGCCGATCGCATGGGGCGGTTACTGCCGGCGATGACGCAGCAGAAGCTCGACACGCAGCGCGACGTCGTGAAGAACGAGCGGCGATGGTCGGTGGACAACCAGCCCTACGGCACGTGGTGGGAGAAGCTACCCGCGCTGGCGTTCCCCGAGACGCACCCGTTTCATCACTCGCTCATTGGGTCCATGGAGGACCTCACGGCGGCGAGCCTCGAAGACGTCGCCCAGTTCTTCGCCACGTACTACACGCCGGACAATGCTGTGCTGTCGATCGCCGGCGATTTCGATCCGGACGAGGCCCGGAGGCTCGTGCACGAGTACTACGGACCAATTGCTCGTGGGGCGGGTCGGCCGCCCCTGCCGACCATGGAACTGCCGCCGGTGTTCGGTGAGTGGCGGCGCGAAGTCGTGCCCGACGCGGTGATGCTCCCGCGCTTGTACCTCGCGTTTCGATCGCCAGTGTTCGGCAGCGACGCGTACTACGTAGCGAGCGTGACGGGCGCGATTCTCGGAATGCGGCGCGGTAGCCGTCTTCATCGGTCACTTGTGCGCGAGCGACAGGTCGCAGCCGACGCGACGGCGTTCACGTTCGATCTCCCCAAGGGGAGTGACCTGCTCGTTATCGACGTCACGGCGCGACCAGGCGTCGAGGCGGACGTTCTCGAGCACGAAATTGCCCGAGAAGTCGACCTGCTGCGCGAGGGCGGCGTCACCCCGGCGGAGGTCGAACGGGCCGTCGCTCTGATCGAGACGGATTTCGTGGCGTCCATGCAGGTCGCCGGAGAGCGTGCCGACAAGCTGTCGATGTTCGCGACCTACTTCGGCAACCCGGGTCTCGTCAACGAGCAGGTGGAGCGGTACCGCAGCGTGCAGGCAGCGGATGTGACCGCATTCGCGCGCGAGCACCTCGGTCCGGATAACCGCGTGAGCCTGCTGTACGTGCCGCGGGACGAGGACGCCGAAGCCTCGACCCACGCCGATCTCGCGGCGGTCACCACATGAGCACGACCGCCGCGCCGCCGCGCCCACGTCCCGGGCCGAGCCGTGCCTATCAGTTCCCGCCGTTCGAGCGCATAACGCTGGACAACGGGCTGTCGATCATCATTGCGCCCGTCGCGAAGCTTCCGATCGTCACCACGCTCGCGGTGATCGACGCCGGCGCTGCCGCCGACCCACGGGGGCAGGAAGGCGTTGCGCTGCTTACCGCGCGCGCGCTCGCGGAGGGGACTGAGCGGAGTGACGGCGCAGCGCTGGCCGAACGGTTCGAGCGACTCGGGTCTGCACTGGATACCGCGGCCGATTGGGACGCGGCGTCGGTCCGCATGACCGTCCTGTCGTCGAGGCTCGCCGAGGCGATGGCGCTCTTCGCGGAAGTACTGCGTGCGCCGGCGTTCCCGGAGCGTGAGGTCGAGCGCATCCGGCAGGAGCGCCTGGCCGAACTGCTCCAGCAGCGCGCCGAGCCCCGCGGCCTCGCCGACGACATGTTCGATCGGTTCGTTTATGCGCCGGACTCACGGTACACGCTCCCCGACGGTGGCGTCGAAACGACCGTCGGGGTCCTCACGAGGGAGTCGGTCGAGACGTTTTATCGGAGTCGATACACGCCGGGCGCAACGACGCTGATCCTCGCGGGCGATGTGACGCCGGAGGCGGCGCGCGAGATCGTGTCGGAGACCTTCGGGGCTTGGGCGGGCCCGCGAGCCGCGGCCGCGCGAGTGTCCGATCAGCCCGCGCGATCGACCCGCGCGGTCCACATTGTGGACAAGCCGGACGCGCCGCAGTCGGAGCTCCGGGTCGGGCACGTGGGTGTACCGCGCCTGCACCCGGACTACTTCTCGATTACCGTCATGAACGCGATCCTCGGAGGGCTTTTCTCGTCGCGGATCAACCTGAACCTGCGCGAGGCGAACGCGTTCACGTACGGGGCGTTCTCGTCGTTCGACTGGCGGCAGGCGGCCGGGCCGTTCGCCGTGTCGACCGCGGTACGCAGCGATGTCACCGACGCGGCGGTGCGTGAGATCCTGAACGAGATCGACCGCATGCGGGCGTCCGAGGTGAGCGACGCCGAGTTGTCGCTAGCGACGAGTTATCTCGATGGTGTGTTCCCCATTCGGTTCGAGTCGACAGCAGCGATCGCGAGCGCGCTCGCCGGTCTGGTGTCGTACGGACTGCCTGACGACTACTTCGACCGCTACCGGGACAACATTCGATCGGTCACCGCCGCCGAGGTGCTGCGAGTCGCGCGTGCGTACGTGCGCCCGGGGGAGCTTCAGGTTGTGGCAGTCGGAGACGCGGCGGCAGTGCGAGGTCCCCTCGAACAGCTGGGCCTCGGGCCGGTACAGCTCTACGACACGGATGGCAATCCGGCCGCCTGAGCCAGGCCAGTCGGGGGCGGCGTCACCGCGCGGCGCCTAACGCGACCGCGACACCTCAGGCGGAGCGCCGGGCCGGGTTGTAGCCGGGCCGGGTTGTAGCCAGGCCGGGTTGTAACCAGCAGTGTTGCGTCGAGGTTCAGCCTCATGGTGGCGAGCCTCGGCGCATGTGTGTCCGTGCCGCGAGCACCCCGAGGCACCCCGAGGCACTCCGGCGCACCCACCGAACGGAGGAGCTCAGCCGATGAGCGACAGTGCACGAATCGCGTCGAGACGCGTGTACGACGGGCGCGTGATCGATCTGGATGTGGATACGGTGCGCTTCCCGAACGGGACGGTGGGGGAACTGGAGATGATCCGGCACCCGGGGGCGAGCGCCGTGGTGCCTTTTCTGAGCGACCCGGCCGGGGACGACCCGGAGATTCTCCTGATCCGCCAATACCGGTACGCGGCGGAGCAGTACCTCTACGAGGTTCCGGCGGGCCGCCTGGATCCCGGGGAGGAGCCGGCCGCGTGCGCCCGTCGCGAATTGCGGGAGGAAACGGGATGTGAGGCTGAACGTGTCGAACACCTAATCACGATCTTCACGACGCCGGGATTCACGGACGAGAAGATTCATCTGTTTATGGCGGTCGGGCTCACGCGGGGTGAAGACGCGCGTGAGGCTGACGAGTTCATCGAGGTCGAGACGCTGTCTCTCTCACGGGCGCTCGGCCTCGTAGAGCAAGGAGTGATTCAAGACGCCAAGACAGCGCTGGCCTTGCTGTACGCGGCGGGGTTTCGGGCGGGGCGATAGCGGCCAGTGGACGGGCCGATGATGACCAGTGGAAGGCCTGGCTCTGCCGAGCTCAGCAGCACCGATCTGCCGCAAATGTGCAAAAAGTGTCCTTCGAGACGTCGCCATAAGTGGACACCTCGATGCTGGAACTCAACACACGGCCAATGGGTTTGTCAAAATAAGTCGTTGTTTGTGAATGGGTTGCAAACTATCCGGTGACCGTGTTGTGCAGGGCACACCGCGTGCTTTACCTACGGAACCGAAAGCGACTGGAGGTGCCCAATCGAATCCAGTTTGGTCAGAATCGCGAACAGTTCTTCGAAAGCTTTCCCACGGAGTGGACCATGACTGACGTCGCAATCAAGCGAGCGGTTTCGCTGCCTGGAGCGGCTGTCAGAGAAAAGCTGCGCACGCTGGACGACTCGGCGGTAGTTACTGCGTTTCTCGGCGGCGAGGAGCGGGCCTTTCAGGAGCTGGTCGAGCGCTATCAGACTCGACTGATGAATTTCGTGTATCGCACGATCGGTGATCGGGAGAAGGCGGAGGACCTCGTACAGGAGGTTTTCATCCGGGTCCACCGGCATCTCCATCGGTTCGATCGGTCGAAGAAATTCTCGACGTGGATCTACACGATCGCGTCGAACCTGGCGAAGAACGAGCTGCGCAACCGATCGCGTAACCCGTTGGTGTTGTTTCAGACGATCAAGAAGAACTGGCAGGACGAGGAGCGGCCCCTGCAGTTCGAGGACACCAACTCACGTCCCGATGACCTCTATCGGAAGCGGCATCTCCGCGAGCTCGTCGAGGAGTCGGTGGAGCGGCTGCCAGAGCACCACAAGCAGGTGTTCATCCTCCGCGAGCTGGAGGGGAAGTCGTACGAGGAGATTGCCGAGATCACGTCGTGCAACCTCGGGACGGTGAAGTCGCGCCTCAACCGTGCCCGCAACTCGTTCGCGGAGATCATTGCGCCAGCGCTAGACTGACCGGGAACCGGGAACCGAAACGCCCCCGGGATGCTTCCGAAGCATCCCGGGGGCGTTTTGTTCCCTCGCTCCCTCCCCTTCCATCCCAGGAACCCCATCCGTATCCTGGAACCCCGCCCCCAGGGGCGGGTACCGTTACGCGGATCGAAATCGTGGGGACCTTGCCGCCGATGGACTGTCGCAGTTTTCGCAAACAACACGTCGCGTTCGTAGACGACCTGCTTCCGGGAGAGGACGTCGTCGTCATGCAGCGACACCTCCTCGAGTGTGAGCGGTGTGCGGCGCACGACGCGAAGGTGCGGCGAGCGCTTCTCGTCGTGAGGAACCTGCCATCGGTCGAACCGTCGCCCGACTTTTACGCTCGGTTGAAGGCGCGGATCGACTCCGAGCAACGCATGGCCACGCAACCAGTCGTGGCCGCGCGCGGTCCCGGGATCGGGACATTCATGGGAGTGGCCGCCGGTCTCGTCGCGGTGGGCTACGTCACGGCAACGTCGCTGGATTGGACCGCGCCTCGTGGCGAGCTCGCCCTCGCGCCGGTCGTCGCCACGAAGCCCGCGCTGCCGCCGCCGTCGGTCGCGAACGAGGCGCTTGTCGCCTCGGTCTCGGCGGGGATGCCGTTGTGGCCGATGGTGTACTTCGCTCAGCAGGCTCCCATGCGGTTCGCGCAGGTGCAGTTCACACAGGCGAGCTGGGGGCGGTAGGTCCCTATATTAGGGGCCATGGCCGCGTCGAGAGCCGAGAAGGAACTGCACAAGGCGATTCAACGTCGCTCGTTCGCGCCGGCGTACTATTTACATGGCGACGACGAGTACCTGAAGGACGAGCGCGCGCGCGAGCTGGCCGACGCCGTCGTCGATCCGGCGACGCGCGACTTCAACCTCGACATTCGGCGCGGCGGTGTCCTCGACGCCGAATCGCTCGCCTCTCTCGTGGCGACGCCGCCCATGATGGCGGAGCGGCGGATGGTCATGGTGCGAGAGGTCAACGCGCTCAAGAAGGACGCACGCGCCGCGCTCGACCGCTATCTCGCGAGTCCCGCCCCCGACGTCGTGGTGCTGCTCGTCGCGCCAGCCGGGGTCAAGAGCGACGCGGCACTCGCCGAAACGACGGTCGCCGTCGAGTTCGCGCCCCTCACCGGCGATCGCGTTCCAAGGTGGGTGGTGCACCACGCTACGACCGCGCTCAGCACGACTATCACGTCCGGCGCGGTCGATCTCCTCATCAGTGCCGTCGGCAACGACCTCCCGCAGCTCGCCGCGGAGCTGGACAAGCTCGCGAGTTATACGAACGGCGCGGCTATCGACGAGGAAGCCGTGGGCGCCGTGGTGGGGATTCGCCGCGGCGAGACGTTAGGCGACCTGCTCGACCGGGTACTCGCGCACGACGCCGCGGGCGCGCTGGTGATGATCGACCAGGTGCTCGCGCAGCCCAAGACCACGGCGGTCACCATCGTCATGGCGCTGACGACGCAGACGCTGGCGCTCGCGTGGGCGCGCGCGGCGCGAGACCGCGGGTTCCCCGCTGTGGGCATCGAGCGCGAGCTGTTCTCACTTCTGAAGGAGGGCAACGCGTTTCCCGGGCGTCCGTGGGGCGAAGCCGTAGGCGCATGGAGCCAAGCGGTGTCGAGCTGGAGCTCCGCGGATCTCGAGGCGGCGCTCGATGCGCTGCTCGCTGCCGACTTCGCGCTCAAGGAAAGCCGACTCTCGTCGGACGAGCAGGTGGTGGCGTCGCTCGTGCTCACGCTCTGCGGGACAGCGCGCCGCGCCGCCGCGTAGAGACGGCTGCCCGCTCGAGGTTAACTTCACCGGCTACACCACGCGTAGAACTGGGTCGCTCTCGATGGATCGTGTCGTCAATTCTCCGCTCGCGCTCGGAGCGCTCGTCTGCCTGACGCTGGTCGGCGGGGCGCCGCGCGCCAGTGCACAGGCCGCGCAGGGCTCCCCGGTCGTGGATCCGGTATTCCAGCGCGCGCAACAGCTGGTTGCGTCCGGTCAGGATTCAGCGGGTCGCGCGGTCGTCGACTCCGTGCTCTCCATGCGAGCCGAAGGTACGCCGCTCTATGCGGAGGCGCTGTTCTGGCGCGCGCGGCTTGCCAGAACAGCGGCCGCAGCCGAACGGGACTACCGCCGGATTGCCGTGGAGTACCCGCTCTCGCCGCGTGCGGCCGAGTCGCTGCTCCTGCTCGCGCAGCTGGAGATGACGCGCGGGGACCGCGCGAGTGCCCGGGTGCATCTCGCGCGACTGCAGCGTGAGCATCCCACCGGGGCTGTCAGCACGCGTGCGAGTGTCACCCTGGCACGACTGGCGTTCGATGATGGTGACGTCACCACCGGCTGTGCCGCGGTCGCGGCGGCGCTTGCGGGACTGTCGCCGAGCGACGTCGAGCTCCGGAACCAGCTCGAGTATCACCGGCCGCGGTGCGCGGGGATGGCCGCGCGCGATTCGAGCGGGCCACTATCGGGTGGGGACCGTGACGTGAGCCGGGCCGCGGTGCCTGCACGGGAGTTCAGTGTGCAGGTGGCAGCGTACGAGACGCGCGCGTCGGCTGACGGGCTGGCGCAGCGTCTCACGGCGCGTGGGTACGTTGCCCGCGTCGTGGGTGACAGCCGTCCGTTCCGTGTGCGGGTGGGGCGGTACCCGACGCGTGAGCGGGCGACGGAGGTTGTTCGGGAACTGAGCCGGGTGAACGTGCGCGGGTTCGTGGTGGAGGCCGAGCGCCCGTGAGCCGCGACGCGACGCCGCTCATGCAGCAGTACCGTGAGATCAAGTCGCGGCATCAGGATGCCATCCTGTTCTTCCGGATGGGTGACTTCTACGAAATGTTCTACGACGACGCGGAGATCGCGTCGCGGCAGCTCGGCCTAACGCTGACGGCGCGGAACAACGGCGGCGCCGCGGAGGTTCCGCTCGCGGGCGTGCCGGTGAAGGCGGTGGGCGAGTACCTCCGCCGGCTCGTGCAGCAGGGCTTTCGCGTGGCGATCTGCGAGCAGGTGGAGGACCCGAAGCTCGCTAAAGGGATCGTGCGGCGGGAAGTCGTGGAGACGGTGACGCCGGGCGCGGCCTTCTCGGACGACCTCCTCGACGGGACGCGCAACAACTTTCTCTGTGCGGTGCAGTCCATAGGGGCCACGGTCGGGATCGCGGCGGCCGACGTGTCCACCGGAGAGTTCCGCCTAACGCTGTCGACGGCGGCGGACGCCCCGGCGATCCTCGCGCGGTTCGCGCCGCGTGAGATCCTGACGGCCCACGGCGAGGCCGACGGGGTGACGTCATCACGCCCGCGGGCCGAGGGCGCGCTCGTGACGGCGCGGGAGGCGTGGGAGTTCGACCCGGCACTTGCCGCAGACGAGCTGGCGCGGCACTTCGGGGTTCTGTCGATCGAAGGCCTTGGCATCGGCGAGGACGCGGGCAGTGCCGTCGGCGCGGCGGGGGCGCTGCTCCGGTATCTGCGCGAACTGCAACCGGGTGGAGTGCCACACCTCACGCGCCCAGTCCTCGAGCGGAGCGGCGGTACGATGCCGCTCGACGACATGACCCGCCGGAACCTCGAGCTCGTGGAGTCGCTGCG
>DASURJ010000909.1:0-11303 GCA_036280115.1 Gemmatimonadaceae bacterium | reverse complement strand
CGGATGAGGGGGATGAGGGGATGAGCGACATCGTCCCGAGTGAGTGAGAGTTCCTCTCACCAGGGCGTGAATGAGGGGAAACGGCTCCTTTGGGACGCCACTCGACCCGGGAGCACTTCCCATCAGTTCACGGCCGTGGCGCGGGGGCACGTCCCGCTCACGGAGCGATCCCCGGCATCCCCTCATCCACTCATCCGTTCTCCCCCTCCGTTCTGGATGCCGGCCCCTGCGCCCTCTCGCTGTGCGGCGTCCGCACGGAGCCGTCATCCGGCCGTTTCAGGCCCTTTCAGCGTCATCGCCGTTCCGACCGGCTCCCGCGCGCCGAACCGGATCGGCGCGAGACGTCCTCCGCCACCCTTCCGCCTGGCGCCTTTCCCGCATCCTCCGCGTCCGCCCGATGCCGTGACGCGATGAAACGATGGATTGGGGGTCAGAGTCCTAACGCATCGTTCCATTGCCGCGGCAATGGAACGATGCGTTAGGACTCTGACCCCCAACGGAGCGTTTTCGTGCGAACCCTAGGTCTCATTCGTACGGAACCAACCGAGGGACGCGACTGCCAGGCTCGCCCGGTGGTTCCAGACGATACCACGCTCGGCCCGCGAACCGCTCGCGCAACACCTCGTTATGCTCGCCGAGGTCCGCCACGAAGACGATCGGCCCGGCAATGCGCCCACCCGCGCCGATCTCGTTCCGCAGCAAGGCAAGCCCGTACGAGATCGACTGGCCGCGTGCGCCGTCCTGCAACCCCTCCTCGCGGCAACGAGGGGTGAGCGATGCAACGTCACTGACGCGGAACGCCACGTCCGGCGCCTGCAGCCTGACGCCGGGCGCCGGCGCGTACGTCTTGGTTCGCGTCAAGCGCGCGAGTCGGTCGTCCGGTGAACCATCTCGTTGCGCCTCGTCCACGACCTCCTCGAGCAGCGCACAATGGTCCTTGTCGGCCATGAGCCGCGCGGCATCCGGGCGCGATATGCCGAGCCCCCACAGCCGGCGCATGAGCCGCGTCGACGCCGTCTCGCTCACGAAAATGAGACTCGGGCTCCCCGCCAACGATCGCACGACCGGATCGAGGTCCATCTTGAACGCCGTACGCACCGGACGCACGGACCTGATGATCCCGAGCGCACCGACGGGCGTGCTGGGGATCAGCCACGTGCTGAGCAGCGACGCGCCGACGGCCGCGACGATGCCGCGCCGCACACCCGGCGACGCTGCCCCGGCGACGATGACGGCGCCACGGGCGACGAGAACGAGCAATGCCGGGACGACCGTGAACAGGTAGCGTGGGCCGAGAAAGAGCCCGGCGTGCCAGTACGCGGCGTACGCAATGAGCTGCAGCTCGACCCACAGCAGCAGCGCCAGCTCCCAGCGTCCGAGTCGCCCGATCGCGACGAGCGCCCCGCCAACGAGCAGGAGTCCGGCGATCGGCCATGCGAACAGTGCCCAGTTGAGCTGCATCACGTAAGCGATCGCGAGCGCGAGGGCGCGCGCCGGCGTGTGGACGTTGCCCGACGGGTCTTCGTGGAAGCCGAGCGAGTGATTCTCGCCCCAGAGCACCTCGTAACCGAAGAGAAGCGGATCGCCCGTGGTGAGCCAGTTCGCGACGAGAAGTCCCCCAACCGGCACGGCCCCCGCGAGTGCCGGCACGAGAACCGCCCGCACGCGCGCGTGCTGCACGGCCTCCGACACCATGAGTCCGCCGACGACGACAGCCGCGATCGCCCCGTCGAGCGGCCGGACGGCGATCGCCGAGCCTAACGACAAGCCGACCACGACTCCCGCGACGTGCTGGCGCCGACCCTCCCCTCCCAGCCACTCCGCTACCTCTGCGAGCGCAAGTGTCGCGAGAAAGGCAACGAGCGTGTGGTTCATGTACGACCCGCTCATCATGAGCAGGAACGGACACGTGGCGCAGAAGAGCGCGGCCACGCGCGCCTCACTCGTGCCGTACGCGCGCGACGCGAACCGGTACACGTTCACGACAATGAGCCCCGCCAGGAGCGGATTCAGGAGCCACGGCGCGCGCAGCACCATCGCGATCGACAACGCTACCGGTCCACCAATGGGAAACTGGGAGTACCAGCGGCCGCGATCGATGACGTTGTCGACGGCGAAGAACTCCGGGTTCGGGTCCGGCGGAAGCGTGAGGTGTCCGGTCAGGAGGATGCGCGCGTGCCAGAGTTGTGCGATCTCGTCCGACGTCGTCGGGTTCCGTGACAGCATGTAGGCCCCGGCAACCGCCGCGGTGATCGCCGCAACCAGTGCAGCCCCGCCCATGAACCACCGGGCTGGCGTCGCGTCGAAGCGACGCTGCAGTGCCGCCCACAGCCGGTCGAACGATCGCGGTGCCATTCCGGCCAGCACGATCGCCGGCCCCACGATGAGCACGAGCCCCGCAACCCAGAACGTGCGCTCGTCGGCGAAATGCGCGACGATCGGATGCGTCCGCCACGCCGGATCGCGGGCCAGGACAAACCCCGGGCCGGGGTACAGTCCAAGCATCACCAGCATCGCCGCGACCGCCACGGCCACCCGGCGCTCTGAGAGCGCTTCGACGACCCGGTGACGGATAGATCGCGCGTTCAGTGCCATCGTGCCACGCTCAATGCATCTCGTAGATCTCGGCCGTCGGATACCGCACCATCAGCTGCGCGTTCTGGAAGCGCTGCATCAGCGGCTCGGAGAGTCGCGTCCGCACCGTGTAACCCTCGGCCGTGTTGACGATCAGGAACACGCGCGCTGAATCGCGAGGTGTGGCGGAGAGGTACGTGGTGTCGAGTCCTTCGCGCAGGAAGTAGTACGCCAGTGGCCCGTTCGACGGCAGCGGCGCGATGACGCGATCGCCGGGACGGAGACGACCCCTGAACGCTTCCGCGATCTGCTCGGCGTGATAGAGCGTTCCGGTCTCGCGCGACGTGACCACGTCACGCGAGAGGATGACAGCAATGCTCAGCAACGTGGCCGCCATGGCGCTCGACGCACCCGGCCACATCACGACCTGCTCGTGAACGGACGGTCGACTGGCGAGCAGCCGCACGAGCCCGCAGGCCGCAAACAGTGCAGTCGGAGCAACGAGAAAGAGCCAGACTCGCGCGAAAGGCACGCGATGTGTGACGATGAGCAGCACCGCGCACCACAGGTACACGCTGCCCGCCATGGACACGCGCATCGCATCGCGCCGCCGCGCACTGACCAGACCAACGGCCGCGCACGCACCAAGCGCGACCGCGATCGGAGATGGAATCCCGAGCGACCATCCACTCGACAGGTGCTCGATCGACGACGACAGGTCCCTGTAGAACACGCGCCATGGAGTCGCGCTGACGAACGCGTTCTCGGTAAGCGCAGCCAGGCCGTGCCGGGAGAGGATGGGCCGATAGAGCAGCGCAGTGAGTAGCGCCGTCGCGACGATGGCGAGTCCCACGCGAACGAGATCGCCGCGTCGCTCACTCGTGTCGTCACTCAGGGCGGAAAGTACGAACCAGGACGCGAGACCGCCGGCTGGAAGGAGCATCACCGGTATGGTCCACATGCCGAGCGCGGCCACGACCACGACAGCCGCCCACAGCGTAACCGATGGTCGTTCGCGAAGGCGCAGAAGCAAGCCGGCGAGGATCAGCGTCGCCGCGCAGATCATGGTGTAGCCGCGGGCGTTCGTCGAATAGAGCACCAGCGCTCCCGAGCCAGCGACGAGGGCCGTCCCGACGTAGGCAGCCGTCGATCCGAACACGCGGCGACCGACCCAGTAGGTCATTGGTATCATCGCCACACCCGCAACGTACGCCGGGAGGCGAAGCACCCACGGATCGTCACCGAGGAGCGAGACACACGCCTTTACCAGCAACGTGTGAAAGACGTGGTTGTTCGGGTACGTGTACGATCCGATCGCCGTCTCCCACGGCTGCGACGCGAAGTGGAGGTAGGTGATCGACTCGTCGTACCGCATCGGCTGGTCGAGGTAATACAGCCGCAACAACGCGCCGATCGCGACGAGTCCAATCAACCCAGCCGGCCATCGCGGGCTCGCACGCTCGGCGTCGCCGACGGGCGACGGCGACCGCTCGACGACAGTCGAGGAACGGTGACGCCGGCTCCTAGACAGTGGTGTCGATCCCGACCGCTCGCCGCCCGCGGTCACGCCAGTGCCACACTCCCGCCGCCAGCACGCCGATCGCGAGGGCCGGCCAGAGGAACACGAATCGACCTGCCGATTCCAGCGCACTCCTCGGCGGCGCGGCGACGTGAAACGCGGCTTGCACCAGCGCCGCGAGCACGAGGCCAGTCCATCGGACCGGTCGAGCCGTGGCAACAGGCCACAGCGGTGCACTGAGAGCGCCGACGCACAAGAGAGCTGCCAAACACCAGACGACCACTATGACAGTCCCCTCGAACGGTGGGGGTGGTCCGACGCCCATGAGTGCTCGCCTCTCGAGCTGAAGTTCGTGCCGCGAACAAGGTGAGCGTCGTGCCCTGCGTGAACAAGGACACGGACACCGACCGGATCCGCAGACGCGCTGGCGCCTCCCGTCCCCGCCGGCCACTTTTCCGCCGCCCACGTCCGGCCCACGCCATTTTCGCCATGACCACACGCCGCACGTTCCTGAAGACCGGCACGGCCGCCCTCGGTGCCGCCGTCATCGCCCCGCGCATTCTCCCCGGCGCGCCGACTCAGCAGCAACAGCGCCCGCTCTATACCGACCCCGCGACGCGCGAGCTCATGATGGAAGCGCTCGACGCGGCCAAGCGCGCTGGCGCGCAGTGGGCCGACGTCCGGATCTCGCGGAACCGATCGAATTCCATCCAGACGCGCGAGCGCCAGGTCACCGACGTCGTCGACGCCGACACGACCGGGTGCGGGGTCCGCGTGCTCGTGGATGGGTGCTGGGGGTTCGCCGCGACCGAGGATCTCACGAAGGCCGGGGTCGGGACCGCGGCGCGGGAAGCGGCCGCTATCGCAAAGGCGAACCGGGCGGCGCGCGACCGGCGGGTCGTGCTCGCTCCTGCGCCCTCACTCGGGAACGTCACGTGGCGCAGTGCCTATACCATCGACCCGTTCACCGTACCGGTCGAGGACAAGGCCGACCTCCTGCTCCGCGCGAACGCCGAGGCGCTCAAAGCGCCTAACGTACGGTTCGTGAACTCGGGGCTGTCGTTCGTCAAGGAAGAGCGCAACTACGCGAACACCGACGGCTCGGTCATCACGCAGGATTACGTGCGGAGCTGGGTCACGCTCGCCTGTACCGCCGTCGGGAACGGGGATTTCGCCGTGCGCGGTCCCGAGGTGGTGCAACCCGCTGGCCGCGGGTGGGAGTACGTGCTCGAGGCCGACATCGTCACGAACGCGCGCGAGTGGGGCGAGGAAGCGTCGGAAAAGCTGAAAGCGAAATCCGTCGAGATCGGCCGCTGGGACCTCATCCTCCATCCGTCCCAGCTCTTCCTCACGATCCACGAGACGATCGGCCACGCGACGGAGCTCGACCGTGCGATGGGGTACGAGGCCAACATGGCCGGCACCTCGTTCATCGCGCCGCCGGAGAAAGTGCTCGGGTCGCTCAAGCTCGGCCCCGAGTTCATGAACGTCATCGGCAACCGCTCGGAGCGTGGCGCGCTCTCCACCATTGGGTACGACGACGACGGCGTGAAGCCCGAGGACTTCCACATCGTGAAAAACGGCGTCTTCAACGACTACCAGACCACGCGCGAGCAGGCACCGTGGCTCGACTGGTGGTACAAGAAGCAGGGCGTGCCCGTACGCTCGCACGGCTGCTCGTACGCGCAGTCGTGGGCCGACGTCCAGTTCCAGCGCATGCCTAACGTGTCGCTCCAGCCGGGGGAAAAGGACCTCTCCCTGGACGACCTCGTCGCCGCGACCGACAAGGGAATCGTCATGATCGGCCGAGCGTCGTACTCGATCGACCAGCAGCGGTACAATGGCCAGTTCGGTGCGCAGATCTGCTACGAGGTGAGGAACGGAAAGATCGTCGGGCAACTGCGCGACGTCGCCTACCAGATGCGCTCCCCCGAGTTCTGGAACTCGCTCGACATGCTCGCCGGCAAGTCCAGCTACATGCACGGTGGCACGTTCAACGATGGGAAGGGCGAGCCCGGGCAGTCGAACGCCGTGAGCCACGGCTGCCCGCCCGCGCGGTTCCGCAACATCAACGTCATCAACACGGGGAGGAGCTGAGATGTCCTTCCCGAAGCGACTCCTCGGGCCGGAGGCGTACGGCGTGCTTGCCGGAGCGCCTAACAGCGTGCTCACGCGCGAAGAAGCACAGAGCCTCATCGAGCGCACCGTCAAGCTCTCGAAGGCGGACGCGATCCGGGTCAACGTGCAGAGCGCGCGCGAATCGAACGTGCGCTTCGCGGCGAACCAGATGAGCACGTCCGGCCTGCAGTCGACGACCACGATTCGTGTGCAGAGCGTCTTCGGCAAGCGGAAGGCGAGCGTCGTCACGAACAGCCGCACGGACGACGGGCTGCGGCGAGCCGTGGAGCAATCCGAGGCCCTGGCGCGTCTCGCGCCGGAGGACCCGGAGTACCTCGGCGAGCTGGGACCGCAGCAGTACATCCCGGTGAACGCGTGGTTCGACGCCACCGCGTCGCTCTCCGCGGACGAGCGGGCGAAGGCGGCGATGAGCGCGCTCGCGCCGGCGCGCGCGTCGAATGACCTGACCGTGGCGGGATTTCTGGTCACCACCGCGCGGGCGACGGCCATCGGCAACAGCGCCGGGCTCTTCGCGTATCACCGCAGCACCGACGCGAACTACTCGCTCACCGCGCGCACGAACGACGGCACAGGCTCCGGGTGGGCAGCCGCCGAGGAGAACGACTGGTCGAAGCTCGACTTCGAGGGCGTGGGGCGCCGGGCGATCGAGAAGGCGCGCGCGTCGCGGAACCCCGTGGCGCTCGAGCCCGGACGATACACGGTGGTGCTCGAGCCGGACGCGACGAGCGACCTCATTCCGCTCATGGCCGGCGCGCTCAACGCGCGCTCGGCCGAGGAGGGACGTTCGGCGTTCGCGAAGGGCGGGGGCGCGACGAAGGTCGGTGAGAAGATCGTGGACGAGCGCGTGACGCTGCGGTCGAACCCCGCGGATCCGCTCATTCTCGCCACCCCGTTCGACAACGAGGGGATGCCGCTAGGCCCGCAGACGTGGGTTGAAAACGGTGTGCTGAAACGGCTCGTGTATACTCGCTACTGGGCGAACCGTCAGGGGAAAGCGCCGACGGGCGGTGCGGGCTCGCTGCGGTTGGACGGCGGCACGGAGACGCTCGATCAGATCATCGCGAGCACCCAGCGCGGCGTGCTCGTCACGCATTGCTGGTACATCCGTTCCGTGGATCAGCGAACGCTGGTCTACACGGGTTTGACGCGTGACGGGACCTTTCTCATCGAGAACGGCAAGATCGCCCGGCCCATCAAGAACTTCCGGTTCAATGAGTCACCGCTCTTCATGTTGAACAACCTCGATGCCATCGGACGGCCCGTGCGCACCGCGGGCGGGGACGCCATGCCGGCGATCAGGGTGCGAGACTTCAGCTTCACGTCGCTGTCGGACGCCGTGTAGCGCGTCTCGAGCGATGTGTGTCGATATCCTTTCTCCTCCGGACCGTACAGTGGGTATTTCATTGATCAAGGCATACGGCCTTGCGGGTGCTCTTGTCCTGGCAGCGCCAGCCACCGCCCCGCTCGCGCAGAGCTCGCGCGGCACTTCTCCTGACTGGGCATCGTTCGACAAGTACGTCGCGCAGTCTGCACGCGACTGGCGCGTACCGGGGATGGCCATCGCGGTGGTGCACGGCGACTCCCTCGTGTTCGCGCGCGGCTACGGGGTCCGCAAGGTCGGCGCCTCCGATCGCGCCGACGAGCATACCCGCTTTGCGATTGGCTCGACCACGAAGGCCATGACGGCCGCGGGCCTGGCCATGCTGGTGGATGAGGGCAAGCTGCGTCTCGACGACCGCGTCATCGACCACATCCCGGAATTTCAGCTCCACGACCCGTGGGTGACGCGCGAGGTCACGATCCGCGACCTCCTCCTTCACCGGACGGGGCTTCCGGGTACCGACGGTTTGTGGGGGCGCTTCAGCTACTCGCCGGAAGAGATGATGCGCCGGCTCCGGTACGTGAAGCCGAACTCCTCGTTCCGTTCGAGATGGGACTATCAGAACGTGATGTACGGCGTGGCCGGGCTTGTGCTCGAGCGGGTCTCGGGAATGTCCTGGGAGGCGTTTCTCAGGACGCGCATCTTCGCGCCGTTAGGGATGACCGAGACCGAACCGCTGGTGGCCGGCATTCTCAGCAAGCCTAACGTTGCGACGCCTCACGGCCTGCGACGAGACTCGGTGTACATCACGCGCCTTGGGAACACCGACAGCATCGCGCCGGCCGGGTCGGTGTGGTCGAGCGTGTCCGACATGTCCAAGTGGATGCGCTTCATCCTCGACAGCGGGCGAGTGGGATCCAGGCGACTCATCTCGGAGGCGTCGTTCCGCGAGCTCGTGACGCCGCAGATTCAGGCGCCACCGAGCATGTACCCGGCGCTGCAGCTCTCGCGACCGCACTCGTTCAACTACGGTCTCGCGTGGTTCATCCACGACTATCGCCTTCAGCCGGTGTGGATGCACACGGGGAGTATCAACGGGATGTCGGCGATCGTCGGGCTGTTGCCGGCGAGTCGTGCGGGCGTTGTCGTGCTGTTGAACCTGGATCACGCCGAGCTGCGTCACGCTCTGATGTACAAGACGTTCGATCAGTTCCTCGGCGGCCCTGCACGCGACTGGAGCGCGGAGCTGCGCTCGCTGATGGCCGCCTCGGGTGGCGGCGGCCCCAATGTGGCCGCGAACGCACCTGCGTCGGCAGGACCGTCATTGCCACTGGAGAAGTACACCGGGGTCTTCGTCGACTCGGCGTATGGGAAGATTCAGGTGACCCTGGCGAACGGCGTGTTGCGCGCACAGGTCGAGAACGAACGGCCTGTGGATCTCGAGCCCGCGGGGTACGAGCGTTTTCGCTCACGCACACCCAGCGAAGGGCCAGGGACCGTCCTCACCTTCGTGCCGGACGGGGCTGGAAACATCTCCGCCGTGAGGTTGTCAGGCACGATGCTGTTCAGTCGCGTGAGCACCGGCGGACGGCGATAGCGTCGCCGAAAACGCTCACGTCCGAGGTGCGCGAGCGGTAAGGTCGCGGATCCCGAGCCGTCAGGCCCGGGATGACAACCGGTGCCGGGATGCGTAGCTTCGCGGCATCACCTACGCCGGAGTCGGCCGTGTCGCGCCGCCTGCTCACCATCGTCGCCCTCACGCTCGTCGCCCAGCCCGCCTGGGGGCAGCGCTTCACCGTGACCTTCCCCGCCGAGCGGTCCGGATCACCGCTCGACGGGCGCCTGCTCGTGATGATCTCCGCCGACACGGCCGGTGAGCCGCGCACGCAGGTGAGCGACGCGGTGACCACGGCGCAGGTGTTCGGCGTCAATGTCGATGGGTGGCGGCCCGGCGCCGCTCAGACCGTGGACGCCAGAGCGTTCGGCTACCCCATCCGGTCACTCGCCGACCTTCCCGCCGGCCGCTACCGCGTCCAGGCGATGATCAATCGGTATCAGACCTTCCGCCGCAGCGACGGACACACCGTCAAGCTCCCGCCCGACAAGTGGGAGGGACAGCAGTACGCCCGGAAGCCAGGCAACCTCTACTCACGCCCCGTGACCGTCACGATCTCGAGGTCGAGCGTCACGTCGCTCGCGCTCGACCAGGAGATCCCGCCCGTCGACGACTTCGCGAAGCAGGAAACGAAGTACGTGAAGTATCTGCGCATTCGCTCGGAGCTCCTCTCGAAGTTCTGGGGCACTGACATGTACCTGGGCGCGTGGATACTCCTCCCCGAGGGTTTCGACTCGCACCCGGACGCGCGGTATCCGCTCGTGATCAACCACGGGCACTTCCCTTCCCGGATCGACGGCTGGCGCGAGACGCCGCCCGATCCGAACCTCGAGCCCGACTCGTCCGCGCGCTTCTCGCTCAAGGGGTACAACCGCATTCAGCAGGAGCACGCCTATCAGTTCTTCAAGGACTGGACGGGCCCGGGCTTTCCGCGGGTGCTGCTCATGGAGATCCAGCACGCGACCCCGTACTACGACGACTCGTACGCCGTGAACTCGGCGAACAACGGCCCGTACGGCGACGCGATCATGAAGGAGCTCGTCCCCGAGGTCGAGCGCCGCTTCCGTGGCATCGGCGCCGGTTGGGCGCGTTTCACGTACGGCGGCTCCACGGGCGGGTGGGAAGCGCTCGCCGTCCAGATGTTCTACCCTGAAGAGTTCAACGGCGCGTGGGTGGCCTGCCCCGACCCCATCGACTTCCGTGCCTACACGGTCGTGAACATCTACGAGGACCGGAACGCGTACTACATCCAGGGGCCGTTCAAACGCACGCCCCGTCCAGGTCTCCGCAACTACCTCGGCCACGTGTCGGCCACGCTGGAGCAGATGAACCACCGCGAGCTGGCGTTAGGCACCAACACCCGCTCGGGGGATCAGTGGGACGTCTGGGAATCGGTCTACTCGCCCGTCGGCGCGAACGGCTACCCGAAGCCCATCTGGAACAAGCTCACGGGTGAGATCGACCGCGAGGTCGCCGCCTACTGGCGCGAGAACTACGACCTCTCCCACATCCTCCGGCGCGACTGGAAGCGCCTCGCGCCTCTTCTCCGGGGCAAGCTCCGCATCTACGTCGGTGATATGGACAACTATTACCTGAACAACGCGGTGTACCTGGTCGAGGACATCCTCAGGAAGGCGGACCCCCCGGCCCACGCCGTGATCGACTACGGCGACCGCGCCGAGCATTGCTGGAACGGCGACCATACGCGGGGGAACGCGTACTCGCGGCTCCGGTATCCGCAGATGGTGTTGCCGTGGGCGGTCGAGCGGATGCTTCAGACCGCACCCCCTGGTGCGGATCTCAAGAGCTGGCGGTACTGAGGATCGGGCGCTCTCTCTCGGCGTCCGAGCTTCGGCGTGCGCGTTCTCTCCGGGTACCTGACGCAGTACCGCCTGTTCGTCCTCGTCGCCCTCATCCTGGCGGTCGGCAGCCAGGTGATATCGCTGCTCGACCCGCTGATCTACCGGTACATCATCGACCGCTACGCGATGCGCGCCGACCGCTACGCCAGCGGCGAGTTCATCCGCGGCGTGCTCCTGCTGCTCGGCGCCTCCGTCGGCGTGAACGTCATCGCGCGCGTGGGGCTCAACTTTCAGGAGTACTTCGTCAACGTCGTCAGCCGGCGGCTCGGCGCG
>DASURJ010000908.1:0-2939 GCA_036280115.1 Gemmatimonadaceae bacterium | reverse complement strand
CGGTAATACTTCGCTGGTAGCTGTTAGCTGGTGCTGGTAGCTGCAGGGTGAAAAGACGCAGTAAGTCGTGAGTCGTCAGTATCGAGTGGGCCAGTGATCAGTACTGGGCCACTGGCTCACTCACCACTGAAGACTCACGACCTAATGGGGCCACGCGCCGAAGCGTCCCGACGGTGGTACCCTGCAGCAACCAGTTCCAGCTAACAGCTACCAGCGCGGTTCCAGTAGTCCTGCAGCAACCAGTTCCAGCTAACAGCAAACCAGCGCTGTTCCAGAAGTCCCGTCAGTCTTCCGCCTCCGGGCCGCCATGGCTCAGCGCCGTACCGGACGCCAGTGCGTTCTCGACCAGCATCAGCCCCGATTCGCCGCTGCGCCGGATCATCTTGAGCAGCGTGTCCATGCTGGACACCTCCTCGAGCTGCTCGCGCGCGAACCACTCGAGGAAGTCGTGGGCGACGTAGTCCCGCTCCCCGGTCGCCCGGTCGAGCAGCGCGTTGATCTGCTTCGTGACCGTGTACTCCCACTCGAGCGCGAGGCCGACAGCTTCCTCCGCCGATGAGAATTCGTTGCGCGGCGCCGGAATCGCCGGAATCTTCACCCGTCCGCCCGCGTCAAGGATGTAGCGAACGAACTTCATCGCGTGCTCCCGCTCCTCGTCCGCCTGCCGGAAGAAATGCTGGGTGAGCACCGGTAAGCCGACGTCATCGAAGTACGCCGCGATATTCACGTACTGCAGGGAGGCGCCAAACTCGTGGCCGATCTGCTCGTTCATCTGCGCGTTCAGGGCCTCGCTGATCATCGACATCGCATTTCTCCCGGTTCGAGGTTCGATTGGGTCGCGGGAAACCTAGCGGTCACACTACACGGAGACTAATGCCAGCGACTGGTGTGCGTAGATGCCCGCCGTCACGCCATCGGCTGACGCCCAGGTTGCGTTATGCGGTACGCGCGCGGCGTCACCCGCCGCGTAGACCTTCGGGACGGTGGTTTCCTTCTTCGCGTCGGTGCGAATCACGGGACCGAACGGCCCCTCGTCGAACGCGCATCCCAGTTGCTCGGCGAGCGGACTCGCCATCCGCGTGCGGGACCCGGTGAAGAGAGCGTCGAGACCGACAACGTCCGTTCCGCCATCACCGGCCACGCGAACGCCACCGAGACGCTCACCGTCACCGACCAGTTCGACGAGTGGCCGAGGATCCAGCGTCACGCCCCGGGCGTCGAGCGTGGCGCGGTGCTCATCCGTCGGCTCGAACGCGCCGTTCGTGAACAGCGTGACGTGGGCGCTCCAGTCGGGGAGGAGCAAGGCCTGATGCATGCTCGCCTCGCTCACGGCCATCACCCCGAGCCGCTTGCCGGCAACCTCGTAGCCGTGGCAATACGGGCAATGCAGGACGCTCCTGCCCCAGCGCTCGCGCAGCCCGGGGATGTCGGGCAGCTCGTCGACCACACCCGTCGCGAGCACGAGTCGTCGTGCGCGCACCGTTGCCCCCGACCCGAGGCTGACTTCGAACTCGACGTTAGGCCCGTCGTCCACCGGCGTCGCCCGGGTCGCCTCATCGGGCCGGAACTCGGCCGTCGGGTACGCCAGGACCTGCGCGCGGGCGGTGTCGAGAATCGCCGCCGGCGTCCGGCCATCCTGGCCAAGGAAGCCGTGCGAGGTATGAGCGAACCGGTTGCGTGGCTGGCCGGCATCCACCACGAGCACGCGCCGGCGTGCCCGCGCGAGCTGCATGGTGGCCGAGAGCCCGGCCCAGCTTCCCCCGATTACGATGGCGTCATAGGTGGCGTTCGGCATACAGCGTTGTGATCGTGAAGGAGTAAACGTTAGGCATCGGCCTCGTGGCCGTGGACCTGTGCGGCGAGGCTCGCGAGCGTGATGCTCGCGAGCCGCGCGGCGAGCAGTGCTTCGGCGTCGTCGAGAAACGCATCGAGCGTCCCGGCGACTGCCCGCTGAATCCGGCACCGTGCGCCGCGCGAGCCGGCGACGTCGATCCCGCACAGGAGACGCTCCCCGAGCGCGGCGTACACGTCGCGCACGGTGATGTCGGCGGCATCGCGCGCGAGCGCCCACCCCCCGCCCGTTCCCCGCGACGACGTCACGATCGCCGCCTCGCGAAGTCCCGCGAGGGTTCGGCGCACGACGACGGGGTTCGTCTCGACGCACGACGCGAGATCCTCGGACGTGCGCGGATCGCGCGAGCGGGCGAGGTGCGCGAGGACGTGGAGCGCGACGGACAAGCGGGTGCTGCGTGCCATGTAACAAACAATGTTACAATTGGCCGCTGCTGTCAACTGGGTCGACCGCGACGGCCGGAAGCGCTAGGTCTTGCTGCTGAAGCGCTAGGTCTTGCTGCTGCAGTTGAACATCCAGCGGATACCGAACCTGTCGACCAGGATCCCGAAGTAGTCGCCCCAGAACATCTCCTGCAACGGCATGTCCGCTTTCCCACCCGTCCCCAGTGCCGCGAACAGCCTGTCAGTCTCGGCGCGCGTGTCCGGCTCGAGGTTGATGGTCACCGTGTTCCCCTGTGTGAGCGTGAAGCCCATCGACTCCGGAGCATCGGTCCCCATGAGGACATGGCCAGCCAGAATGGGGAGCTCGACGTGCATCACGAGATTCCTGTCGGCTTCGGCGAGCGGGGGCTGGCCCGGCTGCGGCGGGATGTCGCTGAACCGCATGATCGGTCCAGTGAACTCCGTGCCGAAGACAGAGCGGTAGAAGGTGAACGCCTCCTCCGTGGAGCGCGCGAAGTTGAGGTAGGTGCTGACGCGGGCCATGAAATCCTCAGAGAATTGGTTTGCCGGGGCGGTCCCGGACAGTTTACGACGGCTTCCATCCTGACGTCGAACGGACCGGGACGAAATCGACACGGATACACCCATGAACGCAGCCGAACCCGGGACTTCCGCGCTCCTTACGGACCTCTACGAGCTCACGA
>DASURJ010000907.1:0-2374 GCA_036280115.1 Gemmatimonadaceae bacterium | reverse complement strand
CGCCGCCGGCGGTGGAAGGATGTTTTTCGACGCTGACCCACTCTAACCCCGATTCCGCAGTTCCGATCAGCCGCCCGCGACCGGGTTGTTCCGCGTCTCGACGTCCGGCAACGGCATGCACAACTGGTTGCCGTAGGTGCCGCTTCCGTGGTACGCCGTCCCCACGGCAGGCGTCGGCGTGATCTGGTAGCGAATCAGATCCCCGAGGTGCTGGCCCTCGAGGAACAGCTCGCGGCGACGCTGCTCGATCAGCTCGTCGCGAAGCTCGGCGGCCGATCCACCGGCGAACTCCCCCTGACCCGCGCGTGTGCGGAAGAAGTTGATGATCGTCCTGGCCGCGTCGAGATTCCCGGCCGCGAGCTCCGCCTCGGCGATGATGAGCTGGGCCTCGTCACCGGTAGCGAAGGGAATCGGATCCGCGGCGTCGTCGTACTTCGTCTGATAGACCACGGGTATCCCGGTGACCGTGTTCCGCGGCGGCGTATGGCGCCCGAGCGGAATGCGCGGGTCGGTGAGCTCGCGGTACGGCGCGGCGACGACCGAGCTGGTCGACGTCGGGCTGCTCTCCGAGAAGACGCGATTCTGCCGGCGCGACGACGTCGCGGATGCCGTCACGTTCCGGACGAACCCCGCCGGCACCTGGGCGGCGTCGGTCTTCGCTTCGGCGAGGCGGCCGAGGTTCTGCCGCGCCTTCGCCCTGCCTAACAACGCCATGTTCGTGATCGACGCGTCGGTCGAGCCATCGATCGCCTGGGTGAATCGAGCCTCGGCGAGCTTGAACACGCTGTCTCGCGTGATCTCGCCGCCGTAGACGACCTGGCGATTCTCGTCGATGGTCGAGACGACCATGCTACAGAACCCCTCGCCGAGCAGGAGCAGACTCCACCCTGCGTGGGCGGCAGCAGTGGCCATGAGCTGCTGCCGGTTCGGAACCTCGTCATCGGTCCACCCCTGGAGCAGCGAGAGGATGTTCTCGGCCTGCACGCGCGCGGTCTGAAGCGGCGCATACATGCCGATCGCCGTACAGCTGAACGTCGAATAGCGCAGGTCGATCGGCGCGACGCTGCGGCGATCGTAGGGGTAGCGATCGGCCGTCTGAATGCCGTCCGCCAGTTCCTCGCCGATGAGCCCTCCGGCAACAGTGTACGCGCCGTACGCGCATTCGAAGTCGCCAACGGCGCTGTTCACCAGAAGCGTGGCATTCGCCGGTGTTTCGAGGCGGTCGGCGGGGATTCGGCTCGGCGCGTCGACCTGAAGCAGCGTGTCGAGGTCGCACGCGGCCATCGACGTGAGCATCACTGCGGCCAGCACTGCGCGCGTGGCGCGAGGAGCCGACCGCCGGGCCGTCCTTCGAGTGGTCATCATGTGTTCACCCGTTTCGCGGTTGAGGGTCGACTCAGAAGCCGAGGTTGAACGTCACGAGCCACTGCGAGAGCTGCGGCATTGTCGTCTGCTCCCACAGCGACTGGCCGCCGCGCGAGCCGGCGAGGAAGAACGCTTCCGGGTCGAGCCCGCCGCGTTTCCCGTAGTCCGTCCACAATCCGAGGTTTCGGCCGGCGAGCGACACCGAAGCGCGTGCCACGCGCATCCGCGCTGCGAGGTTGCTCGGCACAGTGTAGGTAGCGGAGACTTCGCGCAGCCGGACGAAGTCGCCCTCGTCGAGGAACCACTCGATGAGGTTGTTGCTGGAGTTGATCTGCCCGATGATCTCGGGGGCGAACTCCTCGGGGTAGAAGTTCTCGCGGCACCGTCCGCCGAAGAACGCGCAGCGCACGCGCGCGTTGCCGTCGAGCTTGCGGTATCCTCCCTTGTAGTCGAGCAGCCCGTACAGGCGTAACCGGTTCCACAGCGTCACCGTGGACGTGAAGGAGGTCTCGATCTTGGGCACGGTCCGGCCGAGGTAGATATCGGGAGCGTCGTCCGACGTGCCGAAGCGACCGTCGGGGCCCGTGCAGAGCATCGAGCCGCCGCGGCCATCGGCGCACTGGACGTTCGTGGCGGTCTTGCCGTCGGCCGCGAACTCGGCGCTCAATACCTTCTGCTCGAACCAGCCGCCGACCGGATACCCGACCTGATGCCGTTGGGCCACCGATCCCGTAGGAATGACGTAGCTCAGACAGCCGTTGGGCTGGTTGGGCACGAGTGGATCGGCGCACGCCGGAGGACCTAACGAGAGGATCTTGTTGTCGTTGGTCGAGAACATGACCGACAGGTCCCACGACACCGGTCCCCGGTCCCACGGCCGCGCGCGCGCGAGGAGCTCGATCCCGGTGTTGCGGATCGCACCAGCGTTGAACGGCTGGTTTCCGGGGAACCCGATCGACGGCGCGATCTGGCGATTCAGGATGGCGTCCTTCGTCTTCTTGTTGTAGTA
>DASURJ010000906.1:0-6264 GCA_036280115.1 Gemmatimonadaceae bacterium | reverse complement strand
ATCCGCGCCGACCTACCGCTCAGCTACGACGAAGGCGCACACGCCCTCTTCGGCCTGACGATCGCGAACGACCTCCGGCGCGGCGATGTCCTCGCGCTCGCATACGACATGTACCGGCAGGTCTACTGGCCGCCCCTGCATTCGGTCATCGTCGGGATGGCCTTCGTCGTGTCGGGGGAGCGAATTGCTGTCGCGCGAAGTGTGAGCCTCCTCGCGTACGCGCTCATTCCGCTGGTGCTTCTCGTGGCCGGACGCGTCATGTGGCCGCGTGATGAGCCCGTGCGCGGATGGGTAACGGGAGGGGTGGCCGGCGTTCTCGCGGTGGCCACTCCGGCGCTCATTCCGTTCGCGTCGCTCGCGTTTCTCGAGCTGCCTGCGCTCCTTGCGGTGACGCTCACGATTCTCGCGTATTTCCTCAGCGAGCGAGCGCTGGACCGGCCGCGCCGGCGTGCCCTCATCGCCGCGGGCGTCGTACTCGCCTACTTCCTGAAAACGAACTACGGCATCCTGCTCGTCGTCGTCCTCGCGCTCGACGCGCTGTTCGACACACGGTGTTCCATCCGCGCGCTGTTCTCGCGTCGCTACGCGTACGTCGTCGTTCCGCTCGCCATCGTGTTCGCGAGCTGGTTCGCGTACCCGCCGAAGGTCGCCGCGACCGTCCGCGCAATGGTCAACATACCGGCAGGCGGCGTGAGTCCGTGGACGCTGGAGGGGCTCCTCTTCTATCCGGCGTCGCTCCTCGACTTCGCGGGATCGAAGGCCATGCTCGCCGTGCTGCTCGCCGGGCTCGTGGGCGCATGGGGGCTGCGTCGCCTGCCGAACGTCCGGTTTCTTCTCCTGCTCGCGGCGGTCCAGTTTCTGCTCGGCGAAGTGCATCACACGAAGGAGAACCGACACATCCTCCCGCTGTTGCCCGCGCTGTTCCTGATGACGGGGGCGGCCGCGGCCAGGCTCGTTCCGTTTGCGTTAGGCACCGCCGATCGGCGGACGCGTCGGATCGCGGCGACTGTCGCCGCGGCATTCGCCGTGTTGGTCGTGGTGCAGGTGTGGCGACTCATGACGAGGCCACTGCCGACGGTGTGGGCCGCCATGCCCGATCCGCCGGGCGCGTCGCACGGAGCCATCGTCGACGCCGCGACGTCGGCGGTTGCGCGCGGTGAGCGCGTGCTTCTCGTGGGGACGTTCGACCTCAGACCAGGCCCACCGGTTCTGGATTGGGCTCTCGCCACGAAGCACGGGCTGCTTTCGGCGGAGCACGCCGGTGGTGCTGCCGTCGTCGACGCGAGCCGCCAGCTGGCGAGTGCCCTGCGCCGCTCATCGCTCCCGTCGTGGGTCGTCGATCGCGTGACCGGAGTGCTCGGACGGTCTGACGTGCCGGCCCGGCTGCGCACGGTGTACGCGGGCCTCCCGCAGCCGCCGGTCGATTCGATTACCTTCGCCGCGTCGTTCAGCGAGACGCTGCGTCGTGGCCGAATCGATCGCGTGATCGTCGCGACGGCCGCGTCGGACCGGCCGCGTTTCGCGCGCAGCTATCTCGAGCCGGCACTGGCTCACCCGGCGCTCGTTGCGGAATCCAGCCGCATCGTCGGCGATAGCGTCCCTGTCCAGCTCACAGCGTACCGCGTGCAGACCGGTGCTGTTGGTCGGGAAATCCGATCCCCGCAGCCTGTGTCGCGGCCAGCCGCGATTGTCAGTGGGCGTCGATAGGCGTTGACCGCGGCGGCAGGTTTCGGTGAGCGAAGACTAATCTCGTTAGGCGCTACGTTCGCGGCCGCCTCGAACTGCTGAGCCCGACTTGAAACGTCGACAGTGCGCGCGCGGATCGTGACCTACATCACATCGAAGCGGAGCAGTCCTGACCGTGTGGTCATTTTGCGCGGCGTTGTGACCGATACGCCGTGCTGCGCGACCGGTCCGTCCGCGCTACAGTGTGGCGCCCCATGAAGCGGACCCGTACGCACTCCCGTACGCAGTCCGTTTCGCGCCATCATCATCCCACAGGAGAACTCGATGCACAGGACGTCCTCACTCTCCTTGGTCGCGGCACTCACCGTCGTCGCAGCCTGCACCGATGCCCCCAGCGCACCCGCCGGCGACGCGCGCGTGCCGACGCCACTCGCGGCGTTAGGAAACGGATTCCCGCAAGGTGCCCACGACTACCGGCTGAACATCATCGGTGTCCCGAAGGACAAGACCGCCGACATGGACAACAACAACGGCCGGCGAATCTTCGTCCAGCTCGAGTCGGACAACGTCGTGACGAACCCCGGGGGCACGAACAACCATCTCTCGAAGGGCGGCGGCAACGACCAGAACCACATCTACCTGTGCAACAGCACTGACGGCGCGAACGACGTCGCCGATGCGCGTTGTGACACGTGGCGGCAGACGAACGCTGGCGGGTTTGGTGTCATCGACGCGAACGCGACCGACGGTGATGGCGCCATCTTCGGGTTGCCCGACCCGTGTGCGGGCGACGACCCGCTCGACGGCTGCACGCCTGGCTACCGGATCTACGCGCGCGCCCTCGGCCCCGGCGGAAACGCCACGATCACGACCTGCGCGGACGAAACCGATGACGGCTTCGACGGCGTGGACGACGTGTGGTGCGGCAGTAACGGCATTACCCTCGAGGCAAAGAAGGGCAGCCGTAAGGCGATCGAGGTCACGGACAACCTGCTCAGCATGACGATCACTGTCGACGGCGCGGTGAATCCGGAGCTCGCAGGGTGTCTCGGGATCAGCACCGAAACGTCGACTACACTCGACGTCTATCTGTTCGACCGCTGCTTCGAGAACTACTTCTGGAACTACGATAACAACGGGTTGAAGCTGCTGGAGCTTCGCTTCTACGCGGCCTGAGCGCGAATGACGTCAGGCGCCGGTCAGCGTTGGCCGGCGCCTGACGTCGTCCTTGGTTTCGGGTGGCGCGTTCGTCGCGCTCTCGTGCTGGTTCAGCGACGGATCGTGTGACGTCGGCGACAAGCGCGTCAGCAGGGGCCGGAGCGTTGGCACCAGGTGTGGCCCGAGGCGCGAATCATGGCAAACTCACCGAGAATCGTCCACGACTGATTCGCGCTCACGCGGTCGATTCACCTTGGAGTCGTGGTCGTCCGCGGCACACGCCCGCCGTGCGCTACGATACGGCGCGCTCAGGCGAGCCTGTAGACATTGGGCGAGCGGCACGAGGCCCGACGCGGCGCTGCGATCGGCACGAACCTCGGGCCGCACCACAACCACTGGTATCTCAACGGCGGGATCGCCGCTCCGACCGAGCGTCCGGGGCACGCGACAAGGGCAAACCCGGCGAAAGCCGGCGACGCAAAGCTTCGAGGCTAACGTCCGCGCGTCAGGCGCGGGCCAGGCCGGTCGAGCCACCGCCCGACCTCCAGCCCGGAGAGAGCCATGTCGCGCGCACGCCTGTCCCTGTCGTTCGCCACGCTCGCCGCGTTCACCGCCGCCTGCGCCGAACCCACCACCGCCCCGACCGAATCGCTGGCAGCGGGCCCGATCGCCAACGGGCCACTTCCGCCGCAGATGTCGAACGGGTTCCCGACCGGCACCACGTTGTACAAGTTCAACCTTCTCGGCGTCCCGAGAGGGAAGACCGCCAGCATGACGGGCGATGAAGGCAAGCGGATGTTCGTGCCGCTCTGGGGGAACGCGAAGATCTACCTCGAGGACGGGCCGTTCGACATCCTCGACGCGAACGCCACCGACGGCGATGGTGGGAGGTTCAGCCTGCCGAACCCGCAGATCGAAGGATCCGAGTACACCTGGTACGGTGTCTACATCCGGCCGAAAGGCAAGCCGAATGGCAAAGTCACCTTGTCGTCGTGCAAGCTCGTGGACGGGGAAGAGCTCTGTTCTACCGAGAGCTACGTTGTCGTGCGCGGCACCGGCAAGCCGCAGGTCGAGAACGTGAGCAAGGAGCTTCTCACGGTCTGCCTCGACCTCGATCAGATCGAGGAGGCGAACCCGTGTGACCTGCGCGAATTCCTCTTCGACGATGGCCTCGCCGAGTACCTCTGGAACGTGAACAACGAGGGATTGAGGAACGCGGAAGTCCGCTTCATCGAGATTCCGCAAGGACCGTTCACGCAGCCCCAGTAGGCACCGGCCCGGGCAACGCGGCGGACGCGGCGAACTGGCCGCGTCCGCCGCGCGTTGCCTGCCACTGCGGAGGCCACTCACACCATCGGTCGCGCCGCATCTCGTCCTGTCGGCTCGAGGTCGACCTCGATGCCCCCCGTGAACGATGCCACGAAGTTGTAGAGCAGGCACCCGATGGCGACGAAGACGAACCCGAAGGCGGCATACGCGAGCGGCGCCAGAATGAGGAACATGCCGCCCGGCACCGAATCGCCCGAGCCCCGGGACATCGCGAAGTACATGAACGGGATGAAGATGAACCCCATGAGCCCGTACATCGCGGCCATGACCTTCGCGGTTTGCAGCGGTGAGAGCCGAGTGATCTGTTGGCGCATGCATCCCCCTGTTCGGGTGTGAAGGTCAGGGCCGCAGCCGCATTCTGCTCACCAGCGCGTCGAATCGCGGGTGCCCGCGCAACGGATCGAGCATCGGATTGACGTTCAGATAGACCATCCAGCCGCGGCGCTCATCGAAGGCCGCTTCGGCGGCGTCCAGGGCACCTTCCGTGTCGCCCAGCCCGAGCTTGATCGTCGCGAATGCAACCGGCGAGACGTAGTGCTCCTGTGCTTCGGTCTCGAGTGCCGCGAGGATCTGCTCCGCCTCCGCGCGCTGCCCGCCGAGCGCGAGGGCGTAGCCAAGGCTCGCGCGAGTATAGCTCCCCGCGATCGGCATCGCGACCGCGTCGCGCAGCAGCTGGATCGATTCGGCCCGCTGTCCCGCCACCGAGAGCGTGAGCCCGTACAGACGGTACGCCTCCTCGGAGTTCGGGTTCATCGCGATCGCGCGCTCGAAATGGTACCGCGCCTGGTCGTACCGGCGCGCGTAGTAGTACGCCCCCGCGAGCGACCGCCGCGCTGACGCCGACCCGGGATCGAGCTCCACCGCGGTGTGGCTCTCGATCAGCGCGTCGCCGAGTGCCCCTTTCGATACCAGGAGAAACGCGAACCACTGGTGCGCCGCCGCATAACGCGGATCGAGCTCGATCGCGCGCCGAAACTCCCGCTCGGCCGCGTCCCAGTCCCAGTCGTAGATGAACAGCGCCCACGCCAGCGACGCGTGCGCCTCCGCGAGCGACTCATCGAGCTCGAGCGCCTTGCGCGCGTACGCCTTGGCGCTCGCGAAGCCCCCCTTGACGGGCACTTCGCGGTAGTCGACGTGGAGCGCGTACGAGTCGGCAAGCCCGGTGTAGGCCTGCGCATAACGCGGATCCTCCGCGATCGCCTGCTCGAAGTAGTCGATGGCCGCCGCAATACCGTCCTGCGTGCGGCGGTTCCACTCGAACCGCCCTCGAAGGTAGAGACTGTACGCCCTCGCGTTCTCGGTGTGACGGCGAAGTGGCGGAGCGGCGACGTCCGCGAGCGACGTCTCCCGCAGCGTGTTCACGATCGTCCGCGCGATCTCGTCCTGGATGGCAAACGCATCATCCATCTGGCGGTCGTAGCGCTGCGACCACACGAGGTGGCCGTCATCCGTCGACGTCAACTGCGCCGTGATGCGAAGCTGGTTCCCCGACCGGCGCACGGTCCCCTCGAGCACGACGGGGCAGTCGAGCAGGGCGCCGATGGCGCGCACATCCTGCGGCTTGCCCTTGAGCGCGAAGACCGACGTGCGCGACGCGACTCGGATCCCTTCGACCTTCGCGAGTGCGTCGATGAGCTCGTCGGTGATGCCGTCGCTCAGATACTCGTTCTCCGGGTCGGGGCTCGCGTTGACGAACGGGAGCACGGCAATGTTGCGTGTCGCGCCGGCGTAGACTCGGCCTCGAGCTGGTGCTTCGGCCCGCATGGCCGAGACGAAGTCGGATGCGGACGCGAACCGTTGCACGGGATCTTTCGCGAGCCCGCGGGCCACGGCGTCATCCACGCTCGTCGGCACGTCGGCGCGGATCGTCCGGAGGCGCCGGGGAGTCTCCGTCACGTGCTTCAACAGGACAGCGCGCGGCGAATCGCCGCGGAATGGGGGCTCGCCCACGAGCATCTCGAACACGACACCCGCGAGCGAGTAGATGTCGCTCCGCGCGTCGATCTCCGGCTCGCCGCTCGCTTGCTCGGGGCTCATGTAGTCGGGCGTGCCGATGGCGACCCCGGCGGCGGTGACCGGCTCGTCGCCATC
>DASURJ010000905.1:0-2092 GCA_036280115.1 Gemmatimonadaceae bacterium | reverse complement strand
GGCCGCGAAGGATTGGAAGTACAAACCGGCCAAGCTGAACGGGACACCGGTCCGATTCCGCAAGCTTATTCAGATCGCCGTGAAGCGCTGACGGTTGGGCTGTATTGTTTCGAATCCAGAGGGCATGGAACCTGTCCCCATCACGGCTCGTCGGCAATCGCGCCGCTCTGTAAGAACAGGCGCCATTTCCCCCGAAATCGCTCTGGCAGGGAAGTAGCAAAGGCGTCGGCAGATGCCGACGCAGAGTTGCAGGATCTCGCTCGCCGACCTTAGTGCCGCTGGTATCCACCTCCAACCGCCCGAAGCCGTCGCGACAACGCTCGATATCGTTCGTCGCGCATCGCGAGGGCAACTGCCCGGAATACCCGCCGCGAACGTGCTTCGATTCGCCAGCGACGGCACCATTCACGTCGAAGGACCCGTAGCCACCGGCGCGACTCTTGAACGCGCCGGCCGTTTGCTCGATTCGCTGCTGCCAGGATTCGATGCGCCACCCGATCGGCGTGTCCCGGGCGCATTGCGCATCGTGGTGGCGCGGGCGCTCCGCTCGCTCGATCTGCCGCCGTTCGGCTCGCTCGAAGAGTTCGCGAACGCCATCGCCCGCTTTGGTCCCGGCGATGCGACCGACACGGCGCGATCGCTTTGCGAGCGATGGACCACCGCGGTGAGCGCTGCGAGTCCGGCGGCTGATGCCACAGAGGAGGAGTCGTTCGGTTCGGAGGTCAGCGTCGATGAGTTGACGATCTCCGACGTTCGCCGCGCCAGACGGTCCACGGGATTGACGCTCGCCGAGATCGCGGAGCGCAGCCGTATACCCGTCTCGCTGCTCCGTGAGCTCGAGTGGGGGTATTTCGTCAATTGGCCCGCGGGCCACTACGGGCGGATCCAGTTGATCCGGTACGCTCGAGCCGCCGGACTCGACGAGGACATCGTCATTCGCGCGGTATGGCCGGTGCTGCAGGAGGCGATCCGCACGCGGGCGGTCGCCCACCGTGTCGTCGACGCGAGCGTGGTGGCTGACGAGCCGCCGCCAGCGGAGGCGCTGATGAAGTCGGCGGCTGCGATGCCGATGCGACGAACGGCTCACCAGGCGTTGAAACCGCGTCCCGTCCTGGCGGTCATCTCGATCGCGGCCCTGCTGGTCATCTCGATGTTGCCAGCCATCTGGAACAGCCGTACTGAGACCGCGGAACCGCAGCCGGATGTCGCGCCAGCCCAGGTCGAGCAGCTGCCGCGATCAGGAACCATCAGACCCGCCGCCCATTCCACCGAGGAGCCGCTGCAGCCCGCGGTGCTACAGACCGACGCCGGTTTCTCACCTGCATTCGCGACAGCAGGGTCGGCGGTGTTCTATCACCCGGCGAGCGGCGGTCGAAACGCACTCACGCGTGGCGACGCGGAGCCTTCCCGTGCCGTGCTTCGAATCACCAGCATCGTCAACGACGATGCACAGAATTTCCACGCCCGGCCGTCGCCCGATGGACGGTTCATCGCGTTCGATTCGGACCGCGAAGGCGGGCGCGCCGTCTACATCGCGGATGTCAATGGGGAAAACGTTCGGCGCGTCACGGGTGAGGGGTTCGCGGCCGTGCCGAGCTGGTCGCCGGATGGACGGCGGCTCGCCTTCGTTCGAGCCGAGCCGGACCGTCCGCGCGTGTGGAACCTGTGGCTCCTCGATCTCGAGAGTGGCGAGACCACACGGCTGACGTCACATTCCGTCGGCCAATCCTGGGGAGCGGCCTGGTTCCCGGATGGGAAACGCCTCGCCTACAGTCATGAGAGCCGGTTGATCGTCCGTTCGCTCGAGACTGGATCCCAGTCCGTCTATCCGTCACCCAGGAAGGGACGGTTGATCAGAACTCCGGCCGTTTCCCCCGACGGACGCCGGATCATGTTCCAGGTCCATGGCGACGGGGCCTGGATGCTCGAGCTCGAAAATGGGTCGATGACGCGGGTCCTGACCGATCCGACCGCCGAAGCGTTCACCTGGTCGCCGGAAGGGGACCAGGTGGCCTACCACAGCCGTAAAAGCGGCACCTGGGGCATCTGGCTCATGGCTCGGAGGTAGGGTCTCTACCGGGTTGCCACAGCC
>DASURJ010000904.1:0-11759 GCA_036280115.1 Gemmatimonadaceae bacterium | reverse complement strand
CCGGCGTGTCGTCGCCACGCGGGGTCACGAGGTTCACCGCGCCGCCGAGGGAGTTCGGGCCGAGCAGCGTGGCGGTTCCGCTGAGCACTTCGATGTGGCTCACGCGGTCGAGCGGGAGGAGGTCGAAGTTCACCTGCCCGGCATCGGGTTCGTTCACGGGCACGCCGTCGAAGAAGACCGAGACGCCCTGCGGCAGACCGACGACGGGGCTGGCGGTGAACCCCCGCGTTACGAGTGTCGGCTTGAACGGGCTCCCGAGATCGTCGTAGAGCGAGATCCCAGGTTGCCCGGCGAGCACGTACGCCAGATGGCGCCGATGCCATCCCGTGAGCTGTCGATCACTGAGCACGGCAGTACGAGCGGGGATGCCGGAGCCGACGCCGGGCGACACGGCCGGAAACATCGACCCGATCACCGCGACGGATGGGAGTGGCCGCGCGGTACTGTCGCTGCGCGTGGAGTCTGGCTCCTGCGCGCGGAGTGGGGCGCAGGCAAGCGTGACGACGATGATCGCGGGACCGAGGGCGACCTGCCGCTGCCGAGCGCCGGATTCCGGTTTCATGGCGGAACCTCTCTGCACGACTTTCGCCACCGCGCGCAGAGGCGGTGCCGCCCGACGCGCCTCGGCGCGTTCTCCAGCATGACGTACAACTCCGGGCGGAGGGCGTTCGGCATGCATCCGGCATCCCTGAGGGATACGCCGTGCTGAGCCGATGACTGCCGAATCCGACTTTCCTACCGATCTTCAAGCACTCGAACGGGATTACGAGCTCATCCGCGAGATCGGGCAGGGGGGCATGGCCGCTGTATACCTGGCCCGTCACCGGCAGTCAGGTCGTCTCGTCGCCATCAAGGCGATTCGCGCCCGGTACCTCGACGATCCGGACGCGCTTCAGCGATTCGCGCGCGAGGCGCGCACCGTCGCCGACCTCGACCATCCCAACATTGTGCGAACGGAGGCGATCGAGCAGATCGGCGATCGTGCCATCGCGATCATCATGGAATACATCGCGAGCGGTACGGTGCGCGACCGTCTCCGCGAGTACGGCGCATTCAGCGCCGAGGAGACGGAGGCCGTGCTTCGCGATGTGGCGAGCGCGCTCGCGTACGCTCACCGCCGCGGCATCGTGCACCGCGACGTGAAACCGGAGAACGTCTTTCTCGATTCCGCACGGTCTCGCGCCGTGCTCTCGGACTTCGGCATCGCGCGGCGTATCGAGGGCGAAGTGCCGATCACGCTCCTTGGGGCTGCGCTCGGTACGCCGCAATACATGTCACCGGAGCAGATCGACGGGCGCGTCGTGGATGGGCGCACGGACATCTACAGCCTCGGTGTTCTGGGCTGGGAGCTCCTCGCCGGACGCCGTCCCTGGGCGGGGGAGAACCTCTACGGGGTCATTTACAAGCAGAAGCATGAGGAGCTGCCGCGCATCACGTCGCTCCGCCCGCGCGTGCCGGCGAATCTGCTGTTCGCCATCGAGGGCGCGCTCGTCAAGGACCGCGAGCGGCGGTGGCAGACGGTGGATGAGTTTCTCGAGCACCTCACGTACAACCCACCGCCGGTCCTCGCTCAAGGCTTTCCTGCAGGCGCTACGGGGCCGGACGATGCGCCGACCGTGCGGTTCCGGCGCGAGGCGCCGCCTGCGGGCGGTCGCACGTCACATGGGGACAGGGAAGTACCGTCGCCCGCGACCGCGGGCGAGCTCGGGACACGGCGTCACGATGGCGTTAGGCGCGTCTCGTCGTGGGCGCCGAGAGACGGAGCCAGACGTCGGCCGATCCTGCTGGCCCTGGCACTCCTCGTTCCCCTGGCGATCGCCGTCACCGCGTGGTTCGTGGTACTTGGTGACCGGATACCGCGTGCGTCCGAGAGCGAGGCGTCCGATGTATTGACATCCAGCACTGGCAGTGTCGCGCTCGACACCAGTTCGGGAGACAGCGCCAGGGCCGACAGCGCTTCGGGTGGGCCGGCCGAACCCACCACGGCGGGCGACACCGCAGCAGTCGCGGTGGCTCCCCCAACATCCTCCGACCCGTTGCCGGCTGCCGGGAGGAGAGACAACGCGCCGCCCGCCGCTCCGGCGACCGCCGCGCGTGAGACGCCTCCACCCGGGAGAGAACGACCCCCGGCCCCGAGGGCGCGGACGGCAGCATCCCCGCCCGGTGCACCCACGGGCTCTGTGCCGAGCCCACGGTGCCGCGTGGCGACGATGGCCGACCAGCGCGCATGTCTGCTCGCCCACATCGCGGTGAACGATGCCACGCTCCAGCGGGTGTACGATTCGCTGATCGTGGAGTTGCGCCGCGTCGCAGGCGCGCCGCGCGGCGCGTCCGATCCGCCGAGCGTGACCCGCCTGCGTGTGGAGCAGCGGACGTGGATCGGGATCCGCGACCGCGAGTGCACGCGGCGCCCGGCGCCCGGGTCGGTGCCGTACTGGGCGCAAACATTGTCGGCGTGCTTCGCGGAGATGTCGGCCGCTCGGGCGGACGAGCTCGGCGCCGCACTCCGCCGCGTGCGAGATACGCGTTAGGTGTCCGTCACGGCCGACGTGACGAGACGAGCCCGGCGAATCGGGCGAACACTCGCGTTCGCGCGTGCGTGTTGACCAGAACATGGTCGCACTCCCCAACGGCTGCCGGGGCCGGTGAGACCACGACGTAGTCGCGCACCTGCCATGCATCGGTCGTGGGCCGATCGGGGAGCGATATCTCCCATAACGTTCCGTCCGCGAGACGCACGACCCCTCCGTCATCTGGTGCCGCCACCAGCCGCGCCCCAATCGGTGCAGTCTCCGGCGCCTCGGGAACGATGCCGCGCGGCCGCCGGCGTTGCATCACCTGTGGAGGCTCGGCCGATACGCCCCTCAGCACGACGTCTGTCCGAGGGTCGTCGCCGTATGTCAGCTCGGCCGAGTATCGGGTCAGCCAGGCATCGAGGGCCAGCCGCTGCTCGCGCGTTAGGCGCGTGAGACCGGCCTGCTCGAGCTGTGACGGCGACATGACCTGCTCCATGCGCAGCGGAACCAGGGCGAGCGGCTCCTGGGCCGTGAGCGGTACCGGAGAGAGGGCCAGCACGGCTGCGGACGAGAGTGTCAGCGGAAACCAGTGCATACTCATAGTCGCTCCTCGTGGGAACGCGTCTACTACAGCGGATGCGCATCGGGAAACGTAGAAGGACGGGCGGAGCGATATCGAAGAGGTCGCTCCCGTGCGCTGTTCCGAGCTGCCAGGCGATCTGAAGCCACCGAGGGACGGCGCCTGACCGTCACGGATCTTGCGCCACACGAGGGCGAACGCACCACCGGGCGAGGTCCGTATGCGATGGTCGTGGCGAATCGGTCGGCTCGCGGGCATCGACGTGTACGTACACGCGACGTTTCCGCTGCTGCTCGCGTGGATCGCGGTGTCGGCGTACCAGCGGCAGCAGAGTACGGCCGCCGTCGTCGGCGCCGTTGCGTTCATCCTCGCGATCTTCGCGATCGTCGTCCTGCACGAGCTGGGGCATGCGCTCACCGCTCGCCGCCACGGGATTGCCACGCGCGACATCACCCTGCTGCCGATCGGCGGTGTTGCGCGGCTCGAGCGAATGCCGCGCGAGCCGCGACAGGAACTGCTCGTCGCACTGGCGGGACCGGCCGTGAACGTCGCGCTTGCGGCCCTGTTGTACGTGTTGCTGCTGGCAATTCGTGGCGCTGCGGCGTCCACCACCGATGCCCTCACTCTGGACGATCCCGTCGCCGGCGGCTCGCTCCTGGCGCGCCTCATCGCCGTGAATGTCTGGCTCGCGCTGTTCAACCTGATCCCCGCGTTCCCCATGGATGGCGGGCGGGTGCTGCGCGCGCTGCTCGCCATGCGCAGCCGGAACTACGCGCGCGCCACCGAGACGGCCGCTCGCGTCGGGCGATTCTTCGCGCTCCTGTTCGGCCTCATCGGGTTGTTCGTCGTCGGAAACCCGTTCCTCGTCTTCATTGCGCTGTTCGTCTGGCTCGGCGCCGCCGCCGAGGCGTCTGCGGTGCAAACGTCGGCGATGCTCGACGGTGTGCCGCTCTCACAGGTGATGATCACCGACGTGCGCACGCTCGAGCCCGGCGATCCGCTGCGACGCGCAATGGAGCTTACCCTGACCGGCTTCCAGCAGGACTTCCCGGTCCTCGAGCACGGAGCGGTCGTCGGTCTGCTGACGCGCCAACAGCTCGTGCGTGGACTGGCCGAGCGCGGGCCCGATGCGCCCGTGGGTAGCGTGATGGGACGGGAGTTCCAGTCGGTCACGCCGGATGAACCGGTGGAGGAAGCGCTCACGCGCCTCAAGGCGTGCGCCTGTCACGCGATGCCCGTCGTTCGCGGGCGCGAGCTGATCGGCGTGCTCACGACGGAGAACGTCGGTGAGTTCATCATGCTCCGTGCGGCGCTCCGCGGGGCCGAGGCAGCCGAGATCCCCGCGTGACGCGCGGACGGGCGTTCATCGGCATCAGCGGGTACGACTACAAGGGGTGGCGAGGCCGGTTCTATCCGGACGATCTCCCGGCGCGCCACTGGCTCGAGTACGCGAGCCGCCGGTTCGGCAGCATCGAGCTCAATGGCACGTTCTACAGCCTGAAGTCCCCGGCGGTGTTCGAGCGATGGGCGTCCGAGGCGCCCGAGGGTGATTTCGTCTTCGCCGTGAAGGGCGGTCGCTTCATCACGCATAACCTCAAGCTCCGGAATGCCGAGGCGTCCCTCGGGAACTTCTACGCGAGCGGCGTGCTCGCGTTAGGTGCGAAGACCGGACCGTTCCTCTGGCAGCTTCCTGCGACGTATCGGTTCGACGCCGATCGGATGGATGCCTTCATGCGCCTCCTGCCTCGGTCCGCAACCGAGGCGGAGAACGTGGCGACATGGCACGATGAGCGGTTGCGGCGAGGGGCGCTCGTGAATGCCGTCGTCCCGGTGCCGTATCGCCACGCGTTCGAGGTGCGCCATCCGAGCTACTTTCACGGCGAGTTCTTCGACCTGCTGCGCGCCCACCGGATGGCACTCGTCATTGCGGACACGGCCGGGACGTTTCCGTATGCCGAGGAGGTGACGACGGATTTCGTGTACGCGCGGCTGCACGGGTCCGAGGAGCTCTACGCGAGCGGCTACACGGACGCGGAGCTCGATAGCTGGGCGGCGAAGCTCGATGCGTGGCTGTCGCCGCAGGGCGGTGGACGCGACGTGTACGTGTACTTCGACAACGACGCGAAAGTCCACGCACCGTTCGACGCGATCCGCCTGCGCGATCGGGTCGCCCGCGCCGCATAGCGCGATGACTGCGAGCCCGGCAGCACGATCGCCGGCGAAAAGAAAAGCGGCCCGCTCTGTGAGCGGGCCGCCGTTACGTGTCCGATCGACCGGAGAGCCTGTTTCGAAGCCCTGATTGAACAGGTGGGTGGCCCGGCGCTCACCTTCGACTTCCCCGCACTGGGGCATGTCGTCAATGAAACTGCTCAGGTCCCCGGCTTCGAAATTGTCGGCTCGAAACGTGGTGCTCTCCGACCGCCGGAACGCGACATTAATATAGACAGCGCAACCACTTAGGTCAATCCCCGCTACGCTTTCAGGACGACCTTCTCGCAGTTGTCTTCCTTGTTCGAGAACATCTCGTACCCACGAGGCGCCTCCGACAGCCCCATCGTGTGCGTGATCACGAAGCTCGGATCGATGTCGCCCCGCTGAATGTGCTCCAGAAGGCGCTTCATGTACTTCTGCACGTGACACTGCCCGGCTCGGATGGTGAGCCCTTTGTTCATCACCGCGCCCATCGGGAACTTGTCGATGAACCCGCTATACACGCCGATCACGGACACGACGCCGCCCGGGCGGCACGCGACGATGGCCTCGCGGAGCGCGATGGGACGATCGTTCTCGAGCCGAGCTGCCTGCTTCACCCGGTCGTACATGTACATCGGGCCATGCCCGTGTGCTTCCATGCCCACGGCTTCGATGCACGCGTCAGGACCCCGCCCCCCGGTGAGCTCCTTCAGCGTCTCCGAGACGCTGTCCACTTCCTCGTAGTTCACGATGTCCGTCGCGCCGGCCTTGTCGCGCGCCATCTCCAGACGGTACGGAAAGCGATCGATCGCGATCACGCGATCGGCGCCCAGCATGATCGCGCTCGCGATCGCGAACTGCCCGACCGGCCCCGCGCCCCACACGGCAACCACCTGCCCGCGCTGGATGCCGCACATCTCCGCGCCCATGTAGCCGGTCGGGAAGATGTCGGCGAGCATGAGGACCTGCTCGTCCGCCAGCCCGTTCTCGATCTTGAGCGGCCCAACGTCGGCGAATGGAACGCGCGCGTACTGCGCCTGCCCGCCGGCGAAGCCGCCGAGTATGTGCGAGTACCCGAAGATGCCCGCCGGCGAGTGACCCCACACCTTCTCGGCCATCCATGCGTTCGGGTTGGAGTTCTCGCAGAGCGCATAGGCGTCGGCGTTGCACGCCGCGCACACGCCGCACGCAATGGGGAAGGGGACCACCACGCGGTCGCCAACCTGAAGATCCCTGACCTCGCGTCCGACCTCCACCACCTCACCCATGAACTCGTGGCCGAGAATGTCGCCCTTTTCCATGGACGGCACGAAGCCGTTGTACAGGTGAAGATCCGACCCGCAGATCGCGGTGGATGTGATGCGGACGATCGCATCCCGCTGGTTGAGGATCCTGGGATCGGGAACGTCGCGGACCTCGACCGACTGCCTGCCCATCCAGCACGTCGCCTTCATCGCTCCACCTCCACCTGATCGTCCGGCTGCGCCGGGTGCGGGCGGCCCGGTCGCACGGTCGCGTCCGACACCACGACTTCGCCAACCTCGAGAACCTGTTTGAGCCTTCGGAGATCGTCGGGGACCTGCTCGCTCGGCTCGCGACGGAGCACCTTGGCGACGGCGACGCCGACCTTGCCTCCCGGCGGATCGTAGCTGAGGTCGACCGAGACCTCGGTCCCGCGGCCTCCGGGCGCCGGCCGGAACCGTACGGTGCCTTCGTTGCGCACGTCGGCGCTATCGTCGGACCGCCAGGCGATGAGCTCGTTAGGCCTGTCCTCGGTGATGACCGCATCCCACTCGAAGGTCTTACCGCCAGGACCCTTCGCCTTCCAGTGCGAGCGCTGCTCGTCGATGACGGTGACCGACTCGAGATGGCGCATGAAGCGCGGCAGGTTCTCGAGCTGACGCCAGAACTCGTAAACCTCTTCGGGAGGCCGGTTGATCATGATGCTTCGGGTGACCTCCCGCTCGGCCTGCTTGTCGCCAACCTCGCGTTCGCCCTCGGCTTCTCGTCGCCCCTCATCCGTCAACCGCTGGCCCGCGAGCACGTCGAGCGCCGTCACGCCGAGTACGGCCGCGGTCGCTGCGACGGTGCGATTTCGCTGGGTGCCGTTCGCATTGAGGGCGGTGCCAAGGAGCGCGAGGTCCATCATGTCGCCGGCGACGCGGGTCCACATCCACCCAGCGTGGCGTGGCTGAGATAGAATCCCGATGCCGCTCGCGATCTCTCGCATCCCGAGGGTGCGCATGATCGCGGTGTTTTCGTTGTCATCCCTCACGCCGATCAGACGCGCGACACCTCGCGGGGCGGCGACCTGCGCGAGTCCCAACCCGATACTGAACCAGCCGAGCGCGTTGGCGAGCCCCTCGCCGCTTCGGCCGCCGCTCGATGATCGCGACCGGCGCGCCGCTGATTGCTGGTAATCGGGACTGCTTCGCGCCATCGTCTCGTTCTGCACATCCACATCTCGCTCCATGGTCCGCGATGCCGTTCCCATCATGTCCTCCTCGTTTCGCCTCGGTACCGCTCGAGGCCGCGTCCAACGTGCTCGCGACCGCTTCGAGGGCGTCTGCCGGCCGGGTCGATCGCGTAGCCGGGGCGTGCTACGGTCGGCGGTGAAGTCCGGCTCGTGTCGCAGACGCGGAGTCGTCGGGGGAGCACACGTCGTGCCGACGTGTGCGTCGTGGGCGGAGGACAAGTGAAACGGCCCTGACTCGGGCCAGGGCCGTTGTACGACGACAACTCGGGCCGGTTGCTTACCCGGCGTGCAGCGCGCTCATGGGCACCGCGGGAGCGCGACCGGACATCGCTCCGGGTCCGGCGCCGGCGCCGATGACTCCCCGCCGGGCCCGCCGAACGTGTAGAGCGGAAGGCGCAGCGTCCCCAGCTCTCGACCCGGAACCGGAAGCTGGAGGATGCTGTTCTCGGGAAGCTCCTGCCAGCCGCGGCGGTCGAAGTACGTGGTGACGGCGTCGACGCCGAGCATCTCGATGCCCTTCTCGTAGCGCAGGGCGTCCCAGAGGCTGCCGCACTCGCCGTTCAACTTGCGCGGCACACATCCGGGCTCGTTAGGTGGCCCGTCGAGCGTCACCGGCGGCAGTTGGCCGTTTGCCACGCGCGACTTGTTGATGAGCGGCACGGCTTCGGCCGCGCGGTCGAGGCGAATCAGCGCCTCGGCCTTGAGCAGATCCATCTCCGTGACCGTGACGGCTGGTTGCGGGCCGTTCTGCCAGCTCGTACCGGTACCGTAGCGCCGGAAGAAGTACCACGAGAAGCGATACGTTCCGCGACTGGCCGCGAAGATGTTGTTCTCGTTGAAGCCGACGTACGTGCCTGGCGTCTCGGGATTGTCGTCGCCTTGAATACGGCGATCCTGCGTCTGAAGCTGAAAGGCGGTGCGGTCGGCAACGGGCGTAGCCACCCAGTCGACGAAACCGTCGGTCGCGTCGGCGGGCCCGATGAGCCAGTACGATGGGCGCCCGAAATCGCTCGGGCGGGCCGAGTTCCGGACGCGAGCGACGAGCCGCTTCCAGTCGTCCCAGAGGATGTCGGGTTGCGCGACCGGCGCGAAGTCTGCCTGGATCCCGGCGTCCACGCGGCGGATGACCTCCTCCCAGTCGGCGGCCGCACGTTCCTCGCGCGTCCGCGGGGTGTACGCGATGAACTTCGCCGCGAAGGAGTTCGCGAGCCGCACGAACTGATCGCGGGTCATGGCCGTGAAGAGCCACTGGTCCGCCGGCAGCGTGAAGCTGTTCTCCTGCGCGATCTGGACGGCGGCGTCGAGCTGCGCGACGGCGGCGTCGCGTACGCCCTCGTACGGCGTGAACTCTGGCGTCTGAATCGTGTCGAGCTGTGTGGTTTCGTCGATGATGAACGCCTTGTCGAAGTAGAGACCGAGATACCCGTACGACAAGGCCTGCATGAACTTCGCGAACGCGTGGGCGCGGGTCGTGCTCGACGCGACGGTGTTGCCGCTCCCGATCTCGAGGCCGTCATCGATGGCGATGAGGGCGTCATTCACCGTCGAGACAACCGAATAGAGGTCGTACCACGGATCTTCGGAGACGTTGTTGCGGGCGTTCACGGGACTGTTGTTCCACGCCGAGCGCGGTTCCGTCGAGAGCTCGAGCTGTCCGAAGTCGGCGAACCCGGACGTGACCTCACGGGCGATGGTCGAGAGGGCCCAGCCCGGGTAGTCGTCGTGTCCGGCGACCGGCCACCAGGTTCGGAACGAGCTCGCAACGAACGCCTCGACCGCCGCGGGCTGCTGCGTCGCGCGGGTGCGATCCGGCTCGTTAGGGTTCGTGACCGCGAGGTCCTGACACGCCGTGGCGGCGACGAGGATGAGCGGTATGAGAAGTCGACGCATTAGAAGCTGATCTCCACGCTGCCGGTGATCGTGCGGTACCGCGGATACGCGAAGCTATCGAGCTTGACGAACGCTCCGCCGCCGGCCGGCGTCTCGCCGATCTCGGGATCGTACCCGGTATAGTCGGTGAACGTCAGCAGGTTGCGACCGATGAGCGAGAGCGTCGCCGCGCTCACGCCAACGCGAGACAACGGCCGGAGCAGGCTCTGGCCGAGGCGGTAACGGACCGACAGCTCGCGGAGCTTCACGAAGCCGGCGTCCTCGACGAAGTAGCTCGTCGGGTCGTTCGCCGCATACAGGCTGACGTAGTATTCGATCGTCTTCTTCAGCTCATCCGGCTTACCGGCCTGATCGACGTCGCCGTGACGCGCCCACTGATACATGCGCTGGCGCGTCTGGTTGTAGACCTGACCGCCGACGACGGCGTCGACGAGCCCGTAGAAGCTGAAGTCTCGCCACGTCACGTTGTTCGATATCCCGAAGCGGAAGTCGGGATTACCGTCCCCGATTTTCACGAGGGCCGCGCTCCCGGTTTCGTCACGCAGCGTGATGGGCTGCCCCCAACCGTAATTGGTCGTGCCGATCGTGGTGGTCGTGCCCCAGAGCCGCTTCGACTCGCCCTCACGGAACGTATTGCCCTGACCGACCCACACGAGCAGCCCCTCATCGTTCGTCTGAAACTCCGACGCTCGCGCGGCGGCATCCGCAGGCAGCTCACTCGCGGACTGAATGAAGCGGAACCCGTAAATGGCGCCCAGGGTCTCGCCGCCGCAGCGGAACGCAATGGTCTGCACCGAGAAGCACGGCAGGTCGAACTCGGTGATCTCGCTCCGAGAGCGGTCGGCGATCAGTCCGAGGCGCCACGTCAGGTCGGGGCGCTGGACGAGCTGCGCCTCGAGCGTCGCTTCGATCGTGTTGCCCTCGACCGTGCCCGCGTTGCGCCACTGCGTCGGATAGCCGAGCCCCGCCGACAACGGCACCTCCAGCAGCTGGTCGACTACCTTCGTGCGCGCGTACGAGAGCTGGACCGACACGCGATCGCGGATGATCGCGTCGATTCCCACCTCGGTTTCGGTCGCGTGCTCGGGCTTGAGGGCGCGATTGCCGAGCGTCGCTTTCACGAGCCCGCCGCCGTCGGTGAAGTCGAATGTCTCGTACTGGTCCCCGTAGTCGGGGCGACCACCCGCGGTGCCCTGCGAGGCGCGCAGCTTGAAATCACTGAACAGCGGGAACGGCCACCACGGCTCCTTCCCGATGCGATACGCGGCGCTCGCGCGGTAGTAGGTATTCCACCGCTCGTCCGGGCCGAACAGCGAGCTGCCGTCGCGCCTGACGAGTCCATCGAGGATGTAGCGGCCGTCGTAGTCCGCGCCCACCGTCACGAAGAACCCGTTCGACCTGATCTCCTCGGTCTCGGATTCGATCGTGCGCTGCCGCGCATTGGCGAGGCTGCGGACGCCCGGCGCGGCGAGGTCCTCGCCCGTCGACTCGGTCACCTGGTTCGTTTCACGTTCCATCAGGCCGCGCACAGTGCCGCGCAGGGTGAGCGGGCCGAAGGCGCCGAGCGCGTTCGCGCTGATGGCGGCGTTGAGGGCGTCGGTCGTCCCGGCGATGTTCTCGATCTCGCCCAGGCCGCCCTCCGCGAACCCCTCGGTCTTCACGCCGCGATCGAGGAAGAAGTTCACACGGCGATCCGAGCGGTCGTAGCTCACGTTCGCGTCGAAGCTCAGCCAACTCAGCGGCGCGTAGCGTCCCTCGAGGCTCCCCTGTGTCCGCGCGCGTTTGCGGCGGTTGTCCTCGGTGGCCAGGACGTAGAGCGGGTTCTCCTCGCGGCCTTCCGGGTCGAGCTGGTACGCGTACGGTGTGCCGTCCGCGTCGGGCGTGAGCAGGTCGATGTCAGGTGCCTGGTTGATGAGGTCGAAGAAGGTATCGCCGTACAGCTCGTGTCGATCCGATCGGCTGTGATAGCCGCTGAACGACAGCCGAATATTCGCGGTCGGCCGATGATCGAGGTTCACGCGCACGTCGTTCTGCTCGTACTTGCCGCTGTTGAGCACCACGCCATCCTCGCGCGCGTTCACGAGCGAGAGGAACCAGTTCGTGC
>DASURJ010000903.1:0-4520 GCA_036280115.1 Gemmatimonadaceae bacterium | reverse complement strand
GCTCGAGGCCCGAGCGGCCGACGCGCGCGCGGAGCTGGACGTGGTGGCCGCGATGGCCGAGTCGGGATCCGATACTGGCGTGCTGGCGGCACGGCGCGATGCGGCGAAGGAGCACCTGGCCAGGAGTGTCGCCGCGCTCGAGAGCATTCGTCTCGACCTGTTGCGTCTGCACGCGGGGGCGAGTGACCTCGCACCGCTCACCACGCTCATGGATGCGGCGCGCGGCATCGGCGACGACCTGAACCGGCTCTTGGAGGCGCAGCGGGAGGTGGAGGACGACGCTCGACGTGGCCGCGGCGCGGAGCGAGTTCCGACGCCGACCTGAGGGACTGCAGGGCGTCAGTCGAACAGGATCGAAAGCCAGTGCGCGTGTGCGAGGCGCGTTCGCCGCCGATCACCACGCCGCACGTCGACTTGCTCGCCGTCGTACTGCAGGATGTCCCTCTCGTGTGACGTGAAGCGGTGCTCGTCGCGCGGATTGTACATGACGACTTCCTTGGCGTCGAGCGCGATCGATTGCCGAACGAAGTACAGGTTGTAGCCGTCCCCGTTCGGCTCGTAGTGGAACCGCTCGATGCCGATGACCCCGGTGGGGATATCTCGATTCAGGGATTGCAGCGAGACCGGGTAGTGGCCGCGGCGTCGGTGGAAGGACTCGAGCTCGCTGATGAACGGAGCGCTGTGTCGGATGGCGCGATCCCGGCTCCGCGCCGCGGCACGCGGGAGGACCATGATCATGAAGGCCACGAGGAGGATCGGAGCGAGGACGATTCCGAGCGCGACCGGACTCGCCCTGCCACCGTTGCCGTCGATGTCGGTCGCGGTCCAGCGGCGTAGTCGTCGCAGTACACTGACCGCTATAACGCCAACCAGCACGCCGAATGCGAGTTGATTGTCGGCGACAGCGACGAACGTGGCGACGACCGCGACGAGCGCGGCGATCCACAGCGTCAGCTTCCGCCAGGTCCGGACCCGTCGCGGAGCGAGCATCCACGCCACTCCGGGCGGCACGAACAGCAGGCTCGCGTAGGAGGAAACCTGAATGAGGAACGAGAGAGTCGTGGCCGAGCCATCGAACCGCCCGGGAAGGTAGGGGAGGAGCATCCCCAGGCTGAGGGCGGCGACGAGGCCGATCGTGCGCAGGAATGTCACATTTTTCGCAGCGGGATCACGGATGGGTCGGCGGTTGCGGATTCGACACGACGCAGGACACTCGGCGAGACGTTCCAGCGCTCACCGTTCTCCGTGATCACGGTGACGGACTTACGATTGTACCGCGTGAGAATTCCGGTGACGCGCGGCCGGTCATCCGGCTGGAACGTCACCCGATCGCCGATGCGGAACTCGAGCATCTTCGCGTGCGCGCGACTTTCGGCAAGATGTCGCAGCCGCGCGACGACGCGGTTGTTGAGATCGATGAGCTCGGCTTCGGTGAGGCCGTCGATGTCGATTCGCATTCCGAGTCCTCCCGTTGGAGGTCGTTGCTCGCCCGACGAGTTGAACGGGGACACCTCACAAGATGCAGGGGCGCAGCCACCGCCACCATAGTGCCCTCGGTAGTTCCGACGGACGTTAGGTGACGGGTTCGCGATGCCAGAACCTGGGCCGCCAGTCGTCCAGAGTTTCCGGGTCGTCGGGCGCCCGCCGGCGCCCCTCGGCATTCCAGTCCGAACGAGTCGAGCGCCGGGTCAATTGGGCGCCAGGCCGGATCGCGGCGGTCGCTCGGCCCTGGCGGGCGGACGTAGGGCAGCAGGCGACTCTCACAGACGCCGCTTGCCGCGAACGCGCGCTGGGCGTCGGCGAGCGTCACGCCATTGGCGCCCCCGGCGAGCGTGGTCGCGAACTCGAGTTGCAGGGCATCGTCCTCCCAGAAGCCGATGGGACAGATGTCATAGGAGCCGGGCGGCTCGGTCAGCGTCAGGTAGTCACACCACGGGCAGGGGTACACGGAAGCGCGCCGAGATCGATGCGTGGCGTCACCTAACGCCCATAGTTAACCTGCGAGCGCCTGACCAAACGGGCTCGCGATGGTGATCGCAAGGTACCGGATGCTGGCAAGATACCGGATGCTTTGAGCGCTCGTCAGGTTCAACGAACGTTAGGTGACTGCTGCGGGTGGCTGACCGGGCCTGTCCGCGCCGAGAACTCTGACTTGGTCCCCATCACGTCCAGCACCACGACGCCGTCCCGTACCGTGTATGTCCAGGGCGGTTCGACGAAGGTCGTCCACAACTTGCGGCCCTCGAGATCCCACGCCGCGAGCTCGAGCTCGGCTGACATCAGCACGATGTCATTGTGCCGCGCCCATCCCCAGAAGCCGATTTCCGCCGCATCAGCCCAGAGCCGGCGGGGCGGAGATGTGAGGTCGTAGGCAAGCAGGCGCGTGCCCGCCCCGAGGAAGAGGCGTCCCGTGTCGGGAACGATGAGCACTCCCGGCTCAAACCCGTAGCCGGCCGGCTCGAAGCGTTGGGCGACCACGAGGAACGGCCAGTCCTCGCCGACGTGTGCGACGCCGAGGAACGACTGGCGTCCGGCGTCTGCGTCATCCAGGGCGAACTCCTCCACGAGCGCGGCACGCTCGCGGTAGGGGCTGTAGACACTCGGTAGCCCGTCGGGTACACAGAGGACCCGGAACTCGTCGACCTCTACGGTGAACATGACTCTGTAGTCACCTAACGCCTCAAGTTGAGCTGCGGGCGAATTCAATAGAGCGCGAGCGTAGCTCGCGCAATCCATAGATCGCCTGACAGCTCCAACGGACGTTAGCCGGCGGGCGAGATGGAAACTGCCTAACCGAGCTCGCGGAGTTCCTGGCGGCCGTGAAGAACGGAGAGAACCTCGATCGTGTCGGGGTGCACGCGATACACGAGGCGGTAGGGCCACTCGATGAGCTCGCGGATCTCGGGGCGAGCAAATTCGGGGACGAGGCGGCCGGACTCGGGGAACTCGCGCGCCTGGTCGAGCCGACGCGCGATGCGGTCGAGCAGCTGCTCCGCGTAGACGGGTGAGGAGAGGCTGACATACTCGGCGATCGACTCGAGCTGGGCGACGGCGTGCTCCGTCCAGCGGAGCGGGCGCACTACGAGGCGCGACGGATGCGCGCGCGGACGCGAGCGAGTGCCTCGTCGTGGCTGACGACGCGGCCGGTGTCGGCGTCGGCAAGGCCGGCTTCGATCGACTGGCGGACGTAGATCTCGTAGGCGAGGTCGTCCCAGGTGGCCGAGTCGGGCAGGCTTTCGACGAGGCGGCGGGCCTCCGGCTTGATGTTCGGCGAATCAGTCATGGCCGAAAGGTGCGGACAGGCTTCGAGCGGCCGCAAGGTTGCGGCAGGATCTAGGGTGTCGCCGGCTAACGCCCAAGTTCTGCTGCAGGCGAACCAAATAGAAGCGCGAGCGCAGCTCGCGCAATCCGCAGATCGCCTGGCAGCAGCAACGACACGTTAGACAGCGTGCGCAATGGCGCTTACCGGAGGAGCCGCCAGTTGGCGAGCACCGTGATCGTTGCGAGGATGAGAAGCAGGGCCGGAGGGTGCACTCGCCCGGTCGTGAACACCCCAATGACCGTCGGCAGTACGCACGCCATGACGACGATGCCCGCTCCGAGTCGGCGACGACGGAACACGAGGGCGGCCCCAACGCAGAGGCTCACTCCCGCGACAACCCCGAACGTCATGGTGACCCCGTTGTACCGAGCGGCCTCGGGGCCTGTGAGTCCCCCGCCCGCCGCGGCGACCGTCGTGACGACGCCGACAATGGCGGAGAGAATCGCCGCCACGCGGAGCGGCAGGGGAACGGGCTCGGGGTTCGCTGGCGCCGGCGCTGGGTCTGTCGTGGTCATCGCGGCTCCGGGGAAGGCTACGCTACACCGGAAGGTTGTCGCTGTCTAACGCCTCAAGTTGAGCTGCAAGCGAACTATCACCATTGCGGCGAAGCCGCTACCAAAGATCGCTTGTCAGTTCCAACGGACGTTAGACAGCAGGCGCATTGACGCTAGATCTCCACGACCTTCGGGCGCGAGATCTCGACGAACCCGTGCGTCGCCAACTCGAGGCGTACGTTGCCGCCGGCCGTCCACCTTAGATGCACGACTTGATCGATGTACGCATCCGAACGAGCCGGTGTTTGCAGCGTCCGCACGAACGCCGCCACGTCGTCGAAGTTCTGAATGGCGCCAAGGCGCACTGTGCACTCCTTGTCGACGCCGTCGTTCCAGACGGGATCGAGTCGGATGACCAGGCTGACCTCGCGCCGCGGGCCGACGCTAGCCGCGACTAACGAGCCATCGTGGTAGGAGTGCGCAAACTGCTTGGCGAAACCCATTGGCCGAACGAGCGTGCCTGTCGAGGTGAGTGATCTGTCTGCTGTCTAACGCCCGAGTTCTGCTGCGAGCGGATCGAATAAGATGCGGGCGCGCAGCGCCCGCCCCCATAGCCCGCTCGGCAGCAGCAACGCAACGTTAGCCGGCCGCATCGCCGATGTCCGCCGCCCGGTCGCTCTCGTTCCACCCGACGCTGCCCGGCA
>DASURJ010000902.1:0-11195 GCA_036280115.1 Gemmatimonadaceae bacterium | reverse complement strand
CGAGCGCGTTCGGGAGCGCCGACCTCGAGCACGGGATTCCGAACAGGCCCGAGACCATCTTCGAGTCCGGGTCGATCTCGAAGCAGTTCACCGCCGCGGCTGCCGTCCTCCTCGCCCTCGACGGCAAGCTCGGTCTCGACGATGACGTCCGCAAATACGTCCCCGAGCTGCCGTCGTACGAGAAGCCGGTCACGATCCGCCACCTCCTCAACCACACGAGCGGTCTCCGTGACTGGGGTGACATCGCGTCGATCGCCGGGTGGCCCCGCGGCTCGCGCGTGCACACGCACGACCACGTCCTCCACATCCTCGAGCGACAGCGCGCGCTCAATTACCCGCCCGGCGAGCGGTACTCCTATACGAACAGTGGATACAACCTCCTCGCCATCATTGTGAGCCGGGTGAGCGGGCAGTCGTTCGCCGATTTCTCCCGCGAGCGCCTCTTCACACCGCTGGGCCTGGCGAGCACGCAGTGGCGGGATGACTACCGGCGCATCGTCAAGGGGCGCGCGCAGGCGTACGCGCGCGCGGACGGCGGCGGGTGGGAGCTCGAGATGCCGTTCGAGAACGTCCATGGCAACGGCGGGCTGCTCACCACGGTCGGCGACCTGCTCACCTGGACGGCCATGCTCGAGAAGCCCACCCCGGCGTGGAAGGCGATGGTCGATTCCCTTCACGTTCGTGGGCGTCTCACGAACGGCGACACCATCACCTATGCGCTCGGGCTGGTGGTGAGCGACTACCGGGGCGTCCCGCGTGTCGAGCACTCGGGCGCCACCGCTGGCTACCGCGCCGAGTTGCTGCGCTTCCCCGGACGCGGGCTCGCGATCGCAGTGCTCTGCAATGCCGCGAGTGCCGTGCCGACGAGGTACGCGAGTCAGCTCGTGGACTCCCTGCTCGGGCCCGCGTTAGGTCCGGTCGTCGCGAGCAATCAGGGGCCGATCGCGGACACGACGATGGTGGTTGCGCCCCGCGTCCTCGCCGCGTACGCGGGCACCTACTACAGTCCGGATGCCGAGACGACGCTCGAGGTGTCTGCCACCGACAGTGGTCTCGTACTCTTCCGGCGGCCTGGAACGCGGATCAGGCTGGCGCAGGGCTCAGGGGACGCGTTCCGCGGGTTCGGCCAGCGCGTGTGGTTCACGCGTGACGCGTCGGGGCGGGTGACGGCATTGCATGTGCGGACGGGACGCGCATACGACGTTGTGTTCGAGCGAAAGTAGGGGGAGACCCGAACGGCGAAGCGCGAACGGCGAAGCGCGAACGGCGGGTGTCGCTGAAGCATGGAACCGCCGCGCGGGCCGATCGGTATACGCTAGTGTCACGCCGCGGACGGACACCGCGATGCACCTTCACACACACTGGGTCACGCGGCGAGAGCGCGCCGCAAGCTTTGCCGTGGCCTCGTGCGTCACGGTGGGGGCGACGCTCCTCGTCCTCGCTGCTCGGACCGACATTCGTTAGGCAGCCCGTGTCCGGATCCGCAGCAAACGTCCGGAAGGTCGCCGAGCGCGTCGAGTTTCTCGCCCCGCGGGAACTCCTCGCGAATGTCCCACTGACACGTCAAGTCCCTCGATCGCCCCCGCGTGCCACGGCGCAGCCCACAGACGAGTTGAACGTGCGGGACGCCGTGACCGTTTCGCCGCCAGACAGCGGGGCACGCGCGCCGCACATCGCCGAACCGTCCGCGAACGCCGACACCACATCGATCAGCGAGGCTCCGGCACGAACGGCCAGCACGCCATCCGCGCTCGCGGGCGCGCCACGAGCGAATGCCACCGCGGGGTTCACGCGTGAATCCACGCCCACTCGCTTCGACTCCGTTCTTCGCGTCGTGACCGACAGCGTCGCGACTGGGCTCGCGGCCGGTGCGATCAAGGCTCCGCCACCTACGCAGGCGGAGCGCGACGCCAAGTGGCGCGACGAAGCGTTCGAGGTCGTAGCCGCGCGAGGTGCCGGCCGACCATACGTTCGCAAGATCATGGGAGGAGGCTTCCCGATTGGTCTTCCGTTCGGCGGGCCATCGCGCAAGGAGCGCGAGCGCAACCGCGCCATCGAGGCGGAGCTCGCGGTCATGCGGGCGCAGCGGCGAGCGAGGATCGACTCCATTCTGGCCGCGCGTCGGTGGCTCGCCGACTCCGTCGCTCGTGCCGCGGAAACGGTGCGTAGCGACTCGCTGGAGTCCAGCAGCGACTCGGAGGACCGGCTGCGCCCGTAGAGAGACCCGCGCCGGACGAACACGTTGTCCACCCCGTGAACACGACAGCCCCCCGTCCACGACGTCGTGGGCGGTGACTTGCATGAACCCAACGACGTCCCGCGACGGGAGGTCGCATGAGTTCCGAGACAATGAACCGCACCGGATCGGCACCCGTCCGGCGCGGACCGGGTGGCCGCATGGCACTCATCGGCTGGGTATTGCTTGCCGGGCTCGCTGGGGCAATCGGCTCGATCGCGTCAATGAATTCTCGCGAGTTCTACAGCGCGCTCGCCCGTCCGTCATGGGCTCCACCGGGGTGGCTCTTCGGCCCTGTGTGGTCGGCGCTGTACGTACTGATGGGCATCGGCGCATGGGCGGTCTGGCGTGAGCGACCCACGACATCCCGGGCGACTGCCAGTCGGCGGCGCGGGCTGACGCTGTTCGTCGTGCAGCTGGTGTTGAACGCGCTCTGGACCTGGATCTTCTTCGCGTGGCGCCAGGGCGCCCTCGCGTTCGCCGAGATCGTGCTGCTCTGGGTGGTCATCGCGCTCACGATTGTGGAGTTCGCGCGGGTTCGGCGTGGGGCGGCATGGTGCCTCGCCCCATACCTTCTCTGGGTGACCTACGCGACGGCACTCACCTGGTCGATCTGGCGCGCGAATCCCGGCCAACTCTAGTGCACGCTCGCTGAGCTCAGGACGACGTTACGAGATAATCGCCGAGGCGCGCGGCGAGAGCGACAATCGTCAGCACGGGATTCACGAAGCCCGCCGTCGGAAAGACCGACGCGCCAGCGACGAACACGTTGTCCGCTCCATGGACGCGACAGTCCGCGTCGACCACGCCGTGCGCCGCATCGGTGTGCATGCGGGTCGTGCCGGCGTGGTGATGCGCGTTCGGGTCCGGGGCGGCGTCGCCTGCGATCTCGATGCGACCGAGTTCCGCCAGCTCGCGCGCGACTACTTCCCGAAGGCGTGTTAGGCGGGCGTGGTCGGCCTGGTGCCAGCGCCACTGGAGCTCTGCGACCGGCACCCCAAGCGCATCGCGGCGCGCCCCGAGCACGATGCGATTCTCCGGACTCGGCGTCTGCTCGAGGTTGAGCAGGATCGTGAAGCCGTCGAATGCGCGCTTCCGGGCGTGCTGGCGCGCCCAGCCGTGACCGCCCGACGGCGCCCAGCGGTCGACGAGCGCGAGCCCGCCGAGCGGAGCGAGACGGGTCGCCGCGGCGCGCACGCGCCTAACGGCTGGTCGGGCGCGGGCGAGTAGCGTCGCCGACGCGTTCGGCAGCGCGTCGTCGCGGATCGCGCCGTCGCACACGGCGAACCGGCCGACGATCATCGTTCCGTCTGCCGCCTGATGCTGATCGTAGAAGGCAGCGACGCGAAGAAAGTCGCGCGAACGGGGAACGAGCGTCAGCGCGCTATCACGCGGGTGTTCCATGAAGCCGCGTCCCAGCCACGGAGTGGCCACGCGCAGCCCGGCGTCGGCCGCGACAAGGAGCGCCCGGGCGTTCTCGACCGCCCCGCCGGCAAGGATGTACTGCTTTGCGCGGACCGACCAGGTCGGGCCGCCGGGGGTGCGCACCGCAGCCGCGGTGGCGCGCCGCCCCGACGCGTCGGCCTCGAGCCCGACGAGCGTCGCGCTCGTGCACAGGCGAACGTTGGTTGCGCGTGCCAGTGTGGCGACGAGCGGATCGACGAGCGCAGCGCGGCGCCCAAACTGGTAGATTCGGGTGGTCATCACCGGCCCACTCGCGGGAAGGCTACAGTCCCACGCACCGCCCTCGTACTCGAATGGCCCGAGCCCGCAGATCTTCTGCGCACGTCGGTACCATGGCGCCAGAGCGCCGAACGTGATGGGCCAGCCGCTGTCCTCTACCGACGGACGCCGCTCGAAGTCGACCGGGCTCAGTGGCGCGTACTTGGCGCCCGCCTCCCCGCTCACGGGCGTGTTCCACAACGCCGTCGTCCCGCCGAGCGCGCGGTGGCGCGTTTCGCGGAGGCCGGCGTATGCGTCTCCCAACACATCGCCATCGTTGAGTGCCTGGATCGCTGGGTCGGGACCACGGCCGCCGCTCTCGAGCAGGAGAACGTCGCGCCCGCGCCCCGCGAGCGCCTGCGCAACGACGAGTCCCGCCGGGCCTGCGCCGATGATGCATACGTCGGTCTCCTGCACCGTGCCACTGCCTAACGCCTTGCCGTCGACCTCCATCTGCCTCCGCTCGATCGAGCCGCTCTGCCGGGACGACAGTGATGCTTCCTGACGGCCGGATATGACTCGCGATCCGCGCACCCGTCAATGAGCACGGCCGATCGGGCAGTCACCGTGATCGTGCCGTCGCGCGGGCAGCCGGAGCGACTCGAGTCCCTCTGGCGCGCGATCGAGAGCATCGTCTCCCAGCACGACGTCCGCGCCATTCCGCTCGTCGTGCTGAACGGGCGGCATGTGTCCCCCGACGTCGACGCCGCCCTTCGTGCCGATGGGTGCGTGCGCGTCGTGACGCGACGCGAGCCGGGCCTCCCCGGTGCCTACGTCACCGGGCGCGAGGCTGTCGAGACGCCCTGGTTCGCGGCGCTCGACGATGACGACCTGCTGCTCCCCGGGGCACTCGCCCGCCGCGTCGAGGAGCTCGAACGGCGGCCCGAACACGCGGTCGTCGTCACCAACGGCTATCGACGCGACGGCGGGCAGGACGTGCTCCATATCCAGCCGCCGCTCGACGTGGGAGCCGATCCGCTCCGCGCGCTCCTCAGGCGCAACTGGCTCCTGCCAGGGTCGTGGCTCTGTCGCTCGGCGCTCGTGGGGCCGTCGCTGTTCGACGGAATGCCCCCATACCTCGAGTGCACCTTCCTCGCGGTGCGCTTCGCGAGCGCGTTCCGCATGGTCTGGCTCGATGAGCCGACGGTCGTTTACCATCTCGGGGCGCCGCTCGCCGTCACCAGTTCCCGTGACTACGTCGTGGGACAGATGGACGGGCTCCGTGCCATCCTCGCGCTGCCGCTCCCGGAAGACGTTAGGCGCGCGTGGCGGCGGCGTATGGCTGCGGCCTACCATGCGGCGGCCGACTACGACTGGCGTGCCGGCTTCCTGCGCTCGGCGTGGCGGTGGCATCTCGCCTCGCTCGGCGAGCCCGGGGGGTGGCGCCACGTCACGTTCACGCGCCATCTCCTTCGTGCCATGCTCGGCATCCCGATGCGCGACCGATGACCGCGCCGACCCGCCTCCTCGTTCTCGGGATCGACGCCGCGAGCCCCGACCTGCTCGACCGCTGGATCGCGGATGGCACGCTACCGAATCTTCGGGCGCTCGCCGGGCGTGGCGTTGTGGGCCGCACGCGAGGGATCGAGGGGTTCCACATCGGCTCGACGTGGCCGTCGCTCTATACCGGCACCGACCCGTCGCACCACGGCGTGCACTACCTCGTGCAGCTCGTACCCGGGACCTACCAGCTCCAGCGCTCCGCCAGCGGGGAGTTCGTGCGCGGGCAGCCCTTCTGGCGTGCGCTGAGCGACGCGGGCCGGCGCGTGGCGGTGCTCGACGTGCCCCTCTCGAGGCTCGACGCGGGGCTCAACGGCATCCACGTCGTAGAGTGGGGCGGGCACGATTCGATCTATGGCTTCCAGTGCTCACCGGCGGATCTGGGGGCGGACCTCGTCGCACGCTTCGGAACGCACCCGTTCGGCGGTACCTGCGACGCGATCCGCCGGTCCGCCGACGACTACCGTACGTTCCTCGACCGCCTCGAGGTCGGCGTGCACAGAAAGCTCGCGTGGACCAAGGACCTACTCGCCCGGGGCGGCTGGGACCTCTTCATGCAGGTATTTACCGAAGCCCACTGCACCGGGCATCAGTGCTGGCACCTACACGAGGTGGCACATCCCGGGCACGATCCGGGGATCGCTGCGGCCTTAGGGGATCCGCTTCGGCGTATCTATCGCGCCATCGACGCCGCAGTCGGCGAGCTGGTCGAGGCGGCCGGAGACACCGTTTCGACCATCGTCTTCTCGGCGCACGGGATGTCGCACTGGTACGGCGCGCAATTCCTGCTCGAGACCATACTGGTGCGGCTCGGTGTGACCGTCCCGCTTCCAACCGCGGCGCCCCGCTCCGGAGGCGCTACGGCCATCGCCCGAAGCGCGTGGCGTGCCTTGCCGCCATCGGTCCGCGGGAAGATCAACGAGGTTCGCCGGCGGCTCGCCGGCGTCGAGTCACCAACAGGCCACTCGCCGGTCCTCGGCGTCGACGCCGCGCGAAGCCTGTGCTTCCCGCTCAACAACGGGCTTGCCGTCGGCGGAATCCGGCTCAACCTCGTTGGCCGCGAGCCCGAGGGGCGACTCTCGCCGGGGGGCGAGGCCGACGCGTTCGTGGAGCAGCTGACGGGTGATCTCGTGAGTCTCATCGACGAGCGCACTGGCCGGCCGCTCGTTCGGCGCGTGATGCGGACCGCCGATCTGTACGACGGACCGATGGTCGGCCACCTGCCCGACCTGCTCGTCGAGTGGAGCGACGAGGTCCCGACCGGCAGCACGGCGCTCAATGGCGGCCGTGGAGCGCTCGTGCGGGCCCAGTCGCCCAGGATCGGTCTTGTCGAAGGCGCGAACGAGTACGCACGTACCGGCGAGCACCGCCCTGGCGGGTGGTTCGTCGCCGTGGTGCCCGGCGTCGCGGCGCGGGCGCTCGGCCGCGAAGTCTCCCTCACGGACCTCGCGCCAACGTTCACGCGCCTCCTTGGCGTCGACCTCGTGGGAGGCCAGGGGCGGGCGATCGAGGAGCTCGTGGCGCAACCGCTGGACAGCCGGAGCGCCTAACGTCGCCATCGGATGAGAGAACCGGTTCTCGTCGTACTCCGGGAAAGCCCGGCGCGTATCGCTCGCATCACCGCGGATCTCACGCCGGCAGCGTTGCAGAAATCACCGGCGCCGGGCGCGTGGTCGGCGAACGAGGTGCTGGCCCATCTGCGATCGTGCGCGGACGTGTGGGGTGGGTACATCCGACGGCTGATCGACGAGGAGGAGCCAACGATCCGCGCGATCAGTCCGCGAGGCTGGATCCGTCGCACCAACTATCTCGAGCTCGAGTTTCAGTCGTCCTTCCGCGCGTTCGAGTCGCAGCGGGCCGACCTCGTGTCACTTCTCGAGTCGCTCCCGCCTCGTGACTGGTCGCGAGCGGCACGGGTCACGCGTTCGGGCAGGATCGTGTCGGAAACCGTGCTCTCGCTCGCCGAGCGGCTCGCCGAGCATGAGAACCATCATCTCGAGCAGTTCACGCGGATCGCACAGGCGGTGCGGGAATAGTGGGTTGTCCGCCATCGCGGCCTTCCTCGGCGTGACCGTGTGGTCGCCTCTTGGCGCAGCGGAAACGTCAATGATGGAGATGGGGATGGGCTCGGCTGACAGCGACATAGCCGAAACCCGCCGTATATTATAGCCTGACGATTATATACGCGACTAGCACCTTCCTCATTATCGCGAACGTATAACATGGTCGCGCCTGGAAGCCTGTCGAAGGAAGGTCGGGTCGGTACGTCACCCAATCCGGCGGATATCGCGCGTTTCTGCCGGTTCCGCTCCCGCCGAATCCTCCTGTCGAGCCGCTACGATGAATACGTGCAGTTGTTCACGGGGGGGTGACAGGCTGTGCCAGATGTTCGAGCTTGGGGTTCGACCTGGTTCTCGAGCCTGGTAACGTCAACGTTCTCGTGTGCTAAGTTGCAGAACGATGTCGAACCACCTCGAGCACGGCCGAGCGTGCTACGATCGCGGCGCGTGGCACGATGCGTTCGAGGCGCTACGACTCGCGGACCAGGCCACTCCACTGGGCTGCGACGACCTCCAGCGCCTCGGCACCGTCGCGTACCTCCTCGGTCGTGAGCTCGAGTTCGAGCGGTACTTCGATCGGTTGTATCATCTCCACCTCGGGCACGAGCAACCCGAGAACGCCGCCCATGCCGCCTTCTGGCTTGGCATGAATTGCCTGTTCCGCGGCGAGATCGCACAGTCGAACGCCTGGATCGCGCGCGGCCAGCGCCTCATCGCAGAACGCGATTGTGTCGAGCAGGGCTACCTGTCGCTGCACGGCACCGAGCGAATTCTCCGCGACGGCCACGCGGCGACGGCTCGGGAACGCGCGGCCACCGCAGCGCGAATCGGCGAGCGCTTCGACGATGCGGACCTGATCGCCATGGCCCGCCACGTCGAAGCCCGCGCGCTCCTCGAGCAGCAACAGATCGCGGCTGGCCTCGACCTGCTCGATGAGATGATGCTCCCCGTCGTTGCCGGTGAGCTGTCACCGATCACGACGGGGCTCATGTACTGCAGTGTGCTCGAGGCATGCAACAGGGTGTGCGCACTGAGTCGTGCGCGCGAATGGACGTTCGCCTTCTCGCGATGGTGTGATCGCCAGTCCGAGCCCGTCGCGTTCAGCAGCACGTGTCTGGTGCATCGGGCCGAGGTTCTCCGGTCACACGGCGCGTGGTCCGACGCCTTGGAGGATGCGTGCCGCGCATGTGACCGAGCACTTCGTGGGAGCAAGCGACCTCCCCCGGCCGCGCTGTACGAGCAGGGCGAAATCCATCGCCTTCGTGGTGAACACTCGGAGGCCGAGGAGGCATACCGTGCGGCGAGCCACCTTGGGTACGACCCCCAGCCAGGGCTCGCGCTGCTGCGTCTGGCCGAAGGCCAGATCGAGACCGCGTGCGCGGCCTTGCGTCGGGTGCTTCATACGACGACGCGCGCGCCCGAGCGGGCGCGACTGCTGCCGAGCTGCATCGAGGTCATGCTGGCGTCGGGTGAGAAGGCCGCCGCGCGTGACGCGTGGCGCGAGCTCCACGACCTCTCCGAAGCGCTCGACGCGAGCGCGCTGCGAGCCGCGGCCGCGCAGGCCGAAGGCGCGATCGCGCTCGCCGAAGGGAGGCCGGCGGCGGCGCTCGGTCCGCTCCGGCGTGCGTTCGAGTTGTGGACGCGTCTCGACATCCCGTACGATGCCGCGCGCGTCCGTGCGATGATCGCCGTCGCCTGCGACGCGCTCCAGGACCGCGAAACGGCTCGGCTGGAGCTTGCGGCAGCTCGAAGCGTCTTCGAGCGGCTCTGTGCGCGCGTCGACCTGGCCCATATCGACCGGCTGACGGGAACAGTGGCGTCCGACGAGAGAACGAAGCTCTCGCCTCGCGAGCAGCAAGTGCTCCGGCTGATCGCGACCGGCTCGACCAACAAGGCTATCGCGGCCGAGCTGTCGGTGAGTGAGCGCACGGTTGACCGCCACGTGAGCAACATCCTCACCAAGCTCGACGTGCCGTCGCGTGCTGCGGCGATCGCCTTCGCCTACGAGCACGAGCTCCTCTGACCGATCGTGGCGCCAATTACCCATTCGCGTTCCCCGGACGAATGGGTGTTCTCGCCGAAGCGGGAAACGGGTGTAGCCCCTCACCTTGCACCATGTACGACGCGGTGTCGTGCGGGAGTGAAAGGGAGGTTGGATGTACGATGCGATCATTGTTGGCGCGCGATGCGCTGGCTCGCCCACCGCCATGTTGCTCGCGCGCAAGGGGTACCGGGTATTGTTGGTCGACAAGGCCACCTTCCCCAGCGACACGATCTCGACGCACATCCTCTGGCCGCACGGCGTGGACGTGCTGGCACGGTGGGGGCTGTCCGAAGCGCTCGAGTCCGCCGGCGCACCGCCGATCGGTCGTCCAATCACGTTCGATCTCGGACCGTTCGCGTTGCGTGGCACCGTACCCGACGCCAACGGCGGACGCGGCGGTTTCTGCCCGCGTCGTAAGGTGCTCGACGCCATTCTCCTCGACGCCGCCGCGGCGAGCGGCGCGGACATTCGCCCCGCGTTCACGGTCGAGCGCCTGTTGTTCGACGGCGATACGGTCGTCGGTATACGCGGGCACGAGCGACAGGGAGGAACAGTCGAGGAACGCGCGCGCATCATCATCGGCGCGGACGGAATTCACTCGCTCGTCGCGCGGCAGGCTCGGGCGCCGGAATACGAGCGTCGCCCGATTGCCGCGTGTGCGTATTACTCGTACTTCAGCGGCGTACCGCAGGACGACATCACGCTGCACGTGCGCGAGTACTGCGCGTTCGGCGGAGTTCCGACGAACGATGATCTTCTCCTCGTGATGGTGAACTGGCCAGCGCGGGACTTCGCCGCGGTCCGAGCCGACATCGAGGGGCACGTGCGGCGCGCGCTCGCGATGGCACCGGACTTTGCCACGCGTGTGAGCGCCGGAAAGCGAGAGGAAACGTGGTACGGCTCGGCCGGGGTGCCGACGTACTTTCGGAAGCCGTATGGCAACGGGTGGGCGCTCGTCGGCGATGCGAGCTACAACCGCGACCCGATCACGGCCCAGGGAATGAGCGACGCGTTCATCGAAGCCGAACAGCTCGCGGACGCGATAGACGCTGGATTCTCCGGCCGCGAAGACCTGACCAGCGTGCTCGACGCGGTAGAGCGTTCGCGCAACGACCGGGTCCGAGCCATGTGCGAGTTCGCCTACGAGCTCGCCCGACTGGAGCCGCCGCCACCGCACATGCAGGAGCTGTTCGCCGCGCTCCGCGGCAACCAGGAAGCCACCAACGGATTTTTCTCCGCCATCACCGGTGCGAAGCCGTTAGCCGCGTTTCTGTCTCCGGAGAACCTGAGCAGCGTGATCGCAGCGGCGGCGGTCACGTGACGCACGGGAGGTGACATGTACATCATCCGCGAAGTGCTGAACTGCAAGCCTGGGAAGGTCCGTCCCTTGATCGACAAGTTCCGGACGCTCTCGGCCGCACTGGAGAAAACCGGTCGGCCGCCCTTACGACTGCTGACTGACGTCAGCGGCGAGCCGTTCTGGACGCTCATCGCCGAGGTGACCGTCGAGACGGTCGATGAGTTCTTCGCGGTCGAGCAGACGTTGATGGGGGACGAGTCGGTGCGAAACGCGATGGCGGGGTACCATGAGCTCGTCGAGCGCGGCCGGCGGGAGATTTATCGGATCGAGCCC
>DASURJ010000901.1:0-2926 GCA_036280115.1 Gemmatimonadaceae bacterium | reverse complement strand
TTGAGCGGCTTGTCCTCTCCCTCATGAACGGCGAGCGCGACGACGTTTGCCGCCTGGCCAAGGTCGTAGACGGCCGGACAAACCAGGTTGCCGACGTTTTCGATGAACAGGTAATCGAGCTGCTTCCAGGGAAAGTGGTGCAGCGCGTGATGCACCATGTCCGCATCGAGATGACACGCCGACCCGGTGGTAATCGAAAGCGCCGGGATGCCGACGGCCTTGAGCCGGTTGGCATCGTTGTCGGTCGCGAGATCACCAGTGAGCGCGCCAATCCGGCGGGGACTGGCGAACCCGCGGGCGGTGGCCTCGAGCACGCCGGTCTTCCCCGCCCCGGGCGAGCCCATCAGGTTGATGGCAAGCACGCCGCTCTCCGCGAAGTGCTCGCGATTGTGGGCCGCCTGGCGATCGTTCCCCGCGAGGATCCGATCGTGCACATCAACTGCCACCGACTTGTCGCCGCATCCGCAGACGTCGCACATCACGCTACCTCCAGCTCGATCCGATCGAGCATGATCTCGTCTCCACTCACCAGCCGGAGCGGCACACCGCAGGACGCGCACACGAGCCGCCCGCCGGCGGGCGCAGGAGCGTGACACTGCGGGCAGGCCCACTGCACGGGCACGACCGCCACTTCGAGCGGGGCTCCGTCACAAACCGTGTCTCGAGACACGATGTCATACGCGGTCCGGAACAGCTCCACTTCGAGGCCGGCGAGCTCGCCAATGCGCACCCGGACCGACTTCACCCGGGTCGCTTGATGCGCCTCGGCTTCCTGCTCGATGCGCTGCATCATGGCCGACGCGATCGAGTACTCGTGCATGGCTATCGCCCTCCGAACGCCGCAGCGCGCTTTTCGAAGAACGCGTCGAGCGCGCCGCGGAAGTCTTCCGAATCGGCGCTTCGCGCGAGCTCGTCGATCTCGACGTCCATGTGACTGTCGAGCCGCTCGATCTGCAGGCTCTGGTTGACGAGCCGCTTGGTGGCTGCAAACGCTGCCGTCGGCCCAGCCGCCAGTCGCTGCGCGACGGCGGCAATCTCCTCGTCGAAGCGCTCTGCAGGAAACACACCGTTGATCAGGCCCGCATCCAGCGCCTCTTCAGCCGAGAGCCGTGGATTCAACAGCGCCAACCCCATCGTCTTGCGGAAGCCAAGAATGCGTGGCAGGAAGAACGTGATGCTCTCGGCTCCGCTCAGGCCCGTCTTCCCGTAGGCCCACTCGAACGACGCGCGCGACGAGGCAAACACCAGGTCGCAGGCCATGGCGAGCCCGAGACCTCCGGCAGCCGCCATGCCGTCGACGGCTGCGACGAACGGCTTCGGCGCGCGCCGGATCTCGGAGATGGTGCTGTGGAGGTATTCGAGAATCTGCTTGAACACCTCGCCGTAACCGGACGGGATGTCGCGCTCGTCAGGCTGGAGGTACGCGAGATCGTCTGCAGCGCCGCCGCCGCGGATGTACTTGAGATCTGCCCCGCTCGAGAACACACCGCCGGCGCCGCGCAGCACCACCGCGCGAATCCGCTCGTCCCGGGCAAGCCGCAGCGCCGCACGACGGAAGTCCTGCGCCATGCGCACGTCGAACGCGTTGAACCGCTCGCGGCGATTCATCGTGATCACGCCCACGGCGCCCTGCTCGTCAACGAGGATTGCGCTCATCGGCACAGGCTCTCCACCCTGGTCCTTCCCGAAAGCTCCGCTTCGCGCACCACCTGCAACTCGCCGTCCGCCGTGAGCTCCCACGGCGCGCCGGCATACCGGCCCGTCGTCAGGCCCGAGCGATCGAGCGCCGCAAGCTCGAGCGCGCAGACCATCAACGGCCCCCACGACACCTGCAGCATCCACTCCTGGTGGGCGAACGCATAGGCCTTGAGGGCGTCCACCGCTCCCCGCTCGCGCATGTCGCGGACGAGCGGTGACACCGGGAACGCCCACGACCGCACCAGCGTCGGGCCATCGTCCAGTTCACGCGTGACGACGTGGACCGAGCTTCGCGTCTCTGTTGCGCCGTCCATGATGGCGTCGCGGACGGCGCGCAAGCCGCGATAACGAACTGCTCCGCCGCGTGTGCGATCGAGCAGGTCGCTGTGGTGCACGCTCAGGACGGCTCCGCGCCACCTGTCGAGCACGGGCTCGGTGAGGATGTACAGGTAGCTGCAGCACAGCACGAGATCCGCGCGCCACAACGACAGCAACTCGGCAAGCCGTTCGTCGTACGCCGCACGCGCATTCATGTCGCTCAATCGGGAGCCGAGGCCACGATGGAACTCGCGAATCGGGCGATGAACGAGCGGGAGGCCCGCGGCAAGTACATGCTGGGCATCTGCGAACGCGGGCTCGCTGCTTACGACGCCGGCAATCTCGAAGAGCGGGCCGTGAAGCGCGTGCGCGAGCACCGTCGCGAGCCCCGGGGCGCGATCGGACGACAGGATGGCGACACGAAGCGGAGGAGACGGCATCAGCATATGCGTGGGAGAGGCTCGCCTTCGGGTTCCGCGAGCAGACGATGGCCGAAGCCGGTGTTGAGAATGAGTGAGCCAGGATGACCGTCGCGGACCCGGCCGATACAGGCGGCATTGCGGCCCAACGGATGGCTGCGCAGCGCGGCGAGCACGCGGTCGGCCGCTTCGGCGGCCACGCCGATGACGGCCTTCCCTTCGTTGGCGACGTGCAGCGGATCGATGCCCAGCAGCTCCGCGGCCGCGCGCACACCGTCTTCGATGGGCAGCGCGAGCTCGTCGATGACGACGCTGACGTTCGACTTCGCGGCCATCTCATGGAGCGCGCTGGCGACGCCGCCGCGCGTCGGGTCTTTCATCGCGTGGATCCCGTCGCCGCCGGCCTCCATCACGCGCGCGACCAGGTGGTTGAGGGGCGCGACGTCAGATCGCAGGTCGCCGTCGAGCGCGAGCGAATGGCGCGCCGCCAT
>DASURJ010000900.1:0-3515 GCA_036280115.1 Gemmatimonadaceae bacterium | reverse complement strand
CTCAGCGTCCGGTAATCCACGCGATTGCCCTGGATGCGGATCTCGAGCGCGTCATCGACGTCACCACTCCAGCGCAGCACATCGCTGCCGTAGCGGTCGTAGTCGCGGCCCCAACCATCGCGGTCGTCCCACCGGCCGTCGCGATCGCGGCCGTACCGGTCGTCGTCATCCCGGCGCGGACGCGGGGGATAGTTGTCGCGGCCGTCCCAGCCACCATTGCCCGGACCGTCGGGGGCCCAGTAGGCGCTGATGCGGTAAACGTCCGTGCCGCTGCTGCGGTCGCGGATGCGAACGATGGTCGTGTAGTTGTTGCGCGCGGACGGCTGCTGGACGACATCCACGTCGCCGCGCCCGTCCTCGACACGCACGAACACTCGGCCGTCACGCTGCGGCAACGCCGTCGCGACGCTGAGGCGCGAGCGCTGCATGTCGTACCGGCCAGCCGATTGCGCGCGAGCGTCGCGCCCACGCATGGAGATGCGGACCTCACGATCGACGCGGCCGCTCCAATCGAACAGCTGGCGGCCCTGCGCGAGCGCGGTGGACGACGAGACCGCAACGCCGGTCATCGCCGCGGGAAGGATGAGGAAACGACGGAACGAACGACGGACACGCATTGGTACTCCTTGTAGGCGACACACGTCGCGGCCACGGTCCCTGAATCGCGCCGCTCTCTCGCGCGGCGTCCCTAACGATTCGACCGCACGACGCCTAAGGGCACCGGCCGTGCCCCTGCGAGACAGTGTGCGATTGGCACGAGCCGCCACCGGGCGGGAGGTCGCATCTAGCGGTGGGAGTGCAACTTCCGCGACTCCGGACGATGTGTCCGAGGCAACGATGTGTCACGCCGACCGAACGGGCGCGTCCAGGCGGCTGGACAAGCCCGCGTCCGCCGCGTTGGACAGTAACGGGCGGCAAATTCCGAACGGCGCATCGGCGAACGGCGCGAAATCCCGAACGGCGCGCCGTTCCGTGCCTCAATCGGTCCGGAGCGCCACGAGGGGGCCGACCCGCGCTGCCCGCCGTGCCGGCGCATAGCCCGCAACCGCGGCGCTCACCACCAGGACGGTGAGCGCAATCACAATCGATGGAGGATCCAGGGGCTCGACGCCGAACAATTGACTCCTGAGGAGGCGCGCCGTCGCGAGCGCGACCGGGAGTCCGACGAGCGTGCCGCCCACGACGAGCACCAGCGTCTCGCGAAGCACCATCCGCGCGATCCGGCGTGGCTCGGCGCCGAGCGCCAGGCGCAGACCGAACTCGCTCGTCCGCCTCAACGTCGCATACATCATCACGCCGTACAGGCCTAACGCCGCCAGCGCGAGCGCCAGCGCGCCGAAGAAGCTCGCGACCTGGGCCACGAGCGTGTCCTGGCGGATGGAGTGCCGCATGAGCGCGGTGAGCGGGTCGTTGTCCAACACCAACAGCGACGGGTGTACACCGATCAACGCTCGCCGCGTCGGAGTCACGAGCTGCGCCGGCTTCCCACTCGTGCGAAGCTCGAACGTGAGTTGGGTGGGCAACGGACCCGATTGAAATACGGGCAAGTAGATCCGGCGTACGGGGGCCTGCCTCAGCTCGTGATCCTTCGTGTCCGCGACGACACCAACGATCTGATACCACACGCTGTCGATGTGGACCCGCCGCCCGACCGCCTGCGCGCGCGGGAAGTAGAATGAAGCCATGGTCGCGTTGATGACCGCGACGCGCGGTGCGCGCTCGTCGTCGTTGGCCGTGATGTCCCGCCCCTGCAGGACCCGCGCGCCGATCGCCGAGAAATACCCGGGCCCAACGCGGTCGTAGAACGCGCTCGAGTCCTCGTCGGTGCGGGCGATGAAGCCCTCGACCTGGAGCGTCGTCATGGACTCGGTGCCGCTGAAGATGCCGTTCTCCGAGAAGCTGGCGGCAACGACGCCCGGAAGCGCCCGTACCCGATCGAGCAGCGTCCGCGCGAGCACCGCGAGTCGGTCACCCGACTGGCCTGTAGGCGCGGCGTCAACGGTGACAATGAGGAGCTGGTCGCGCGCAAGTCCGACGTCCACGGTGCCGAGCGCGCGCGTGCTTCGCACGAGCATGCTCGTCCCCACCAGCAGGATCAGCGAGAGCGAGACCTGTGCAACGACGAGCAGCTTCCCGATGGCCAGCCGGCCCGGCGCACCGAGGAGGCCGCTGGCGACCCCTCGCCCGCCCGACCGTAGCGTACTCGCGAGGTCGACCCGCGTCGCGCGCACGGCCGGGACGAGCCCGAACAGGATAGCGGTTAGAGCCGTCACTCCCATGGTGAACCAGAGCACTCGCCCATCGAGCCGGACGTCGAGGGCAATGGGATTGGCGGCTCCGCCGGAGAGGACGAGCAGCATCCGACTTCCCCATACCGCGAACAACAGACCGAGTGCACCGCCGAGGGCGGCGAGGATCAGACTCTCGGTGAGCAGCTGGCGGACGAGGCGACCGCGCCCGGCACCGAGCGCCATGCGAACGCCGAGCTCGCGGCCGCGAGCCGCGCCCCGCGCGAGCAGCAGGTTCGCGACGTTGGCGCAGACGACGAGGAGTACGAGCGCCACGGCAACCATGAGCGTACCGAGCGACGCGGCATACATGCGCAGCGAGGAGAAGCCACGGGCTCCGGACTCCACCGGGACCTCCGCCTTGTCCGCCTCGCGCGCGGCGCGCGACTCCGGCGCGGTCTCGACGAGAGACTGGCGCACGAGCTGCGTGAGTCCCACCTTCGCCTGCTCGAGGCTGATGCCCGGCGCGAGTCTCCCGAGCGCCAGCAACCAGGCCGCATCGCGATCGGTGAGCCAGTCGCGGTGCATGATCGCCGGCTGCATGGTGAGCGGCATCCAGATGTCGCTCATCCGGCCTACGACCTCACCGTGGAATCCCGGCGGAGTCACGCCGATGATGGTGAACGGCGTCCTGTTCACGTGAACGACGCGACCAATCACGCCGCGATCGCCTCCGAATCTGCGTTGCCAGTACGCGTGGCTGATGACCGCGACCGGAGCGCCATTCGCGACACGGTCATCATCGGTCGTGATGGTCCGCCCGATCCACGCGGGGACACCGAGCACGCGAAAGTAGTTTCCGCTCACGAGTCGGCCGCGGGGATGCTCCGGCTCGGCGCCGCCGCGCGCGGTGCTCCCGCTGTCGCCCATGACGACATCGAGCCGGCCTGTGCGCCCGGTGGCCGCGAGGCCCGTCACCATGCGCGTCTCGCCACGCATGAACTCGTACTGGGCGAACGAGTAGAGGTCGCCGCGCGGCGAGCCATCGGAGGCGCTGTTCACGCGCCGCCGGTCGCCCACCGCCACGAGCTCGTGGGCGTTAGGCACCGGCAGCTGGCGCAGCAGCAGGGCGTCGATGAGCGTGAAGATCGCGGTGTTCGCGCCGATCCCGATGGCGAGGGAAAGCACGATGACGACAGTGAACCCGAGGTTCCCGCGTAACGCCCGCAGCGCGTACCCGACATCCTGACGCAGCTCGGCAAGGTAGTTGGCGCGCTTCACGGCTCG
>DASURJ010000899.1:0-8361 GCA_036280115.1 Gemmatimonadaceae bacterium | reverse complement strand
AACACAGAAAGGCCGGCCAGCAGCGCCTTCCGGCGGCCGAACAGGTCGCCGAGCGTCCCCATCGTCAGCAGAACGCCGGCGAACGTGAGCAGATAGGCATCGACGATCCACTGCAGCGTCGAGCCGGAGGTGTCGAATTCGGTCTGCAGCGTCGGCAGCGCGACGTTGAGGACCGTGTTGTCGAGCCCGATGATCAGCAGGGCGACCGACAGCACCATCAAGGTCTTCCAGCGCCGCGCGTAGACGGCGGGATCGATGTCGTGTGAGCGTTGCATGCAGCGAGGGTCCCGTCTGCGATCCCGACGCTCATCGGTGCGCCACCCTGATCTGGCACCCTGATCCGTGCGATGGCGGGTCAGGCGTCGGAGCGGTTCGTGTGGGCGGTCGAGACCCTGGAGGTCGGCCCGACCGACCATCTGCTCGAGGTCGGCTGCGGCCACGGCGTCGCGGTCTCGCTGGTCTGCGAGCGGCTGACGACGGGGACGATCACCGCGATCGACCGCTCGCCGAAGATGATCGAGATGGCAGCGCGGAGGAACCGCGCGCACGTCGATGCCGGCAGGGCCGTGTTCCAGGCCGTCGCGCTGGAGGAGGCGAACTTCGGAGAGCGGCGCTTCGGCAAGGTCTTCGCCTTCAACGTCGCTCCCTTCTGGCAGCGGCCCGCGTCGGCGCTCGGTGCCATCCGCGAGCACCTCGCTCCGGATGGGGCCGTCTACGTCTTCTGGGACGCGCGTCACTTCCCGGGCGATCGAGCCCGCGACCTGGGGAACACGCTCGCCGGCCGGCTGCGCGAGGGAGGGTTCCGCGTGGACGACGTGCTCGTGGAGGATCTGCGCCCCGTCCCCGCGGTCTGCGCGATCGGGCGACTGGGCGTCTAGCTGGCTCGCCGCCGGGCGCGCTGGTAGTGCCGGGCCTGCCGGGCGCGATTGCCGCAGCCGTTGGAGCACCACTCGCGCCGCGGGTGGTGCTTGATGAACATCAGCACGCAGCCGGGGGCGCCGCAGGTGCGGAGCTGGTCACGTCGCGGGCCGGTGAGCAGATCGATCGCGTCCGCCGCCAGCGCGCCGATCACGATGTCGGCTCGGCCGGCGCCGTGGTAGTCGGTTGCCGCGACGAGGCTGCCGTCCGGCCCCCACTGGGCGAGTGGCGAGCGAGGAGCGCGCGCGCTCGCGCGGTTGATCGCCTCGATCGCGGCCGGGTCGGGCGCGGCTCCGGCCACGGCGGCTTGGAGCGCCGAGCGCACGGAGTCGCGGAGCGCGACGAGCTCCTCGCGGCTCGGCCACTCGCCTGGATGGTCGGGCAGACGCGGAGCGATCGCCTCGAGCCAGGCCTGCGCGGACGCCTCGTCGGCGAACCCGTCGACGCTCGTCCCGCCCACCGCGTACACGGTGTTATGCAACTCGATCGCGATCGGCTCGTCGCGCAGCGGACCGGCGTAGACCATCGTCTAATGGTATCGCCGCCGAGAAAGCGTTAGGCGATCGGGGCCCCGCGAGTTGGCGGGGCCCCGGCCCGCGCTGGAGCTCAGGCGGGGACGCGCGTGCGCCGTGTGCGCGCGACGAAGCCAAGGACGACCCCGGAGGTGACGACAACGACGACGAGCAGCGCCCAGGCCCCGGTGCGATCGGGCGACTCGGACGTGGCAGGGGGTGCCGTTGCGGCGTCACGGGTGTCGGGCGACCGCAGGTCCTGAACGCCGATCGGCATGTAGCCGTTGGCGTGGTCGCGAGTGTCCGGCGAGCGCATGTCCTGGACGCCGGTCGGCCTGTAGCCATTGGCGAGGTCGCGCGTGTCAGGCGAGCGCAGGTCCTGGACGTGGCTGGGCACGCGGGTAACCGCGTTGGGATCGTAGAGCTTGGCCTGGGCAGCGGGCACGGCGCCGACCAGAAGCGCGAGTGCGAGCGGGATGATCTGGTAATGGCGGGGCATCGCCGGCTCCTTTGGTTCGGGACGCACGCAAGCTTCATCCGCTGCGGTCACGGTCCGGTCACGAGCCGGTCACGGCGCCTGGTAGCGTCGGCACGTGCTGGAGTTCCGGGTCCTCGGTCCGCTGGAGGTCGTTCGGGACGGGGAGCCGATCGCGTTGCCCGGGCAAAGTTCGCAACGGGCACTGGCGGCGATCGTCCTGCGGTTCGGGAGCTGGGTTTCCGTCGACCGCCTGATCGACGATCTGTGGGGCGAGAGTCCTCCGGCGGCGGCGCGCAAGGCGATGCAGATGCACATCTCGCGGCTGCGTGGCACGCTGGGAAACGGCGCGATCGTGACCGGGCCTGCGGGATATCGGCTGGCCGCCGCAGCCGAGGCTGTCGACGCTGCGCGCTTTGCCCGGCTCGTCGAGCGGGCGCGCGAGGCCAGCGAGCCGTCAACCGCCCGTGTCTGTGCGATGCAGGCTTTGGCGTCGTGGCGCGGTCCACCGCTGGAGGAGCTCTCGCTTGAAGGGCCGCTGGCGATCGAAGTGCAGCGCCTTGAGGAGCTCCGACTCGTCGCGCTCGAGTTGCGCATTGAGGCGGATCTGCAACTCGGGCGACATCGCGAAATCGTCGCCGAACTCCGCCGGCTAACGGCGGAGTGGCCGTGGCGCGAGAGTCTTCAGGCACAGCTGATGCTCGCGCTGTACCGCTCCGGCCGTCAGGCCGAGGCGTTGACGGCGTATCGGGAAGCGCGCGCGGTACTCGTCGAGCAGTTCGGCATCGAGCCCGGAGATGGGCTCCGCGAGGTTCACCGTGCGGTGCTGGCCCAAGACGTCGTTCCGGCAACGTCGGTCGTGTGCCAAGGGCTGCCGCGTCCGACCACCTCGCTGGTCGGACGCGAACCGGAGCTCGAGCAACTGGCGTCACTCCTCGCCGAGGCGCGGGTCGTGACGCTGATCGGCCCCGGCGGCGTCGGCAAGACGCGGTTGGCGGTCGAGGTGGCTCGGCGGCTCGCGGGGGAGTTCGTTGGTGGGGCGGTGTTCGTCGAGCTGGCGCCGCTTACGCGAGCGGAGGATCTCGCTTCGGCGATCGCGGCCGCGCTGACGCTCCATCTCGAAGAAGCGGAGTCTCCGACGGCAACGCTTCGGCGCTTTCTTGCGGGGCGCCACGTCCTGCTGGTGCTCGACAACTTTGAGCATCTGCTCGCCGGCGCGCCGTTGATCGCGGAGTTGATCTCGGCAAGCCCGCGGCTGACCGTGCTAGTGACCAGCCGCGAGCCCCTGCGTCTAGCCGCTGAGCGCAGGTTCGCAGTGCCGCCGCTCGAGTTGCCGGAAGGCGACGAGGACTCCGCTGCGGTTGCGCTGTTCTGCGAACGCGCCCGCGCACGCGACCCCCACTTTGCGATGGATCCCGAGAGCGCGCCACACGTGCGCGAGATCTGTCGTCGGCTCGACGGCCTGCCGCTGGCGCTAGAGCTCGCAGCGGCACACGCTGCGCTGCTGTCACCTGCTGAGCTAAATGCGCGGTTGAGGCTCGCGCTCTTGGCGGGCGGCACGACCGACGTCCCGGAGCGCCATCGCGCGCTGCGGGCGACGATCGACTCCAGCTACGCGCCGCTCGACGAGGAGCACCGGCGCGCGTTCCGACGCATGGCGACGTTCGCCGGGCCGGTCAGTGTCGAGGCTGCGCTCGTGGTCGCCGACGCCGGGCTGCCAACGCTCGAGGCGTTGCTCGACCGTCAGCTGCTCGTCCGCCGCGACGACCGCGTCGGGATGCTCGAGACGATCCGCGAGTATGCGGCCGAGCGCCTCGAAGATGCCGGCGAGGCGCCCGCGGCGCGCGCTTGCCATGCCGAGTTCTGGATGGGTGTCGCTGAGCAGGCCGCCCGCGGCCTCGATGGCGCCGAATGGCGTTCCTGGCAGGCGCAGGTCCGCGACGCGATGAACGACTTCCGCGCGGCGCTCGCCTGGACGATCGCGCACGATCCCGCCGAGGTCGCGCTGCGAATTGCGACCGCGCTGCGCGGGTTCTGGGACTTCTCCTCCCAGCATGACGAGGCACACCAGTGGCTCACCGAAGCGCTCGCCGCCGATCGCGGCCGCGCTTCCGCGCCGGTTCGCGCCGCGGCGTTGTGGGCGCGTTCAACGTTTGCGGACGCGGCGGGCGCGGTGTCGCTCGAGCAGGCCGAGCGCGACGCCGCACACGCACTCGAGACATATGCGGAGCGCGGCGACCGCGCGGGGATGTCGCGCTGCCGGGCCTCGCTGAGCATCCCGCACGTCTACCGCGGCGATTACGTCTCGGCGACGGCGCTCGCGGCCGAAGCTGTCGAGCTCGCGGAGTCGGCGGGCGACGAAGCCGCGCTGACATGGGCGTACTGGTGCGCTGTGTCTGCCGCGGTGGACTTCGACAGCGTCCAGTCACCGCTGGCGGCGGCTCTCGCGCTCGCTCACCAAACCGGCGCCTTGTGGCGTGTCGGCAGGCTGCTCCAAGCCGTCGCGTTCATCGCGATGGAGAACGAGCGGTACGCCGACGCACGAATGGTGCATTCCGAGGCGCTCGAGTCGGCACGGCTCGCGGACGACCACGAGTGCGTAGCCGACCTTCAGGGGAACGAGGCGATCGCGGCTCTGCTCGTCGGCGACTCCGACGCGGCTGCATGCGCCGCCGCCGAGCAGCTCACCGTCGCCCGTCGCGAGCGGGTGACGTGGATCAGCTGTGGACTGCTGACTGCCGCGACTCTCGCCGCGCAAGACAACCTCGTGACCGAAGCCGCGACGCTCTGCGGCGCGGCCGAGGACCTTCTCCGCGCACGATCGCTCGTCCAAGCCGAGCACCTCCTCCTGCGGCGGGTCACGCAGTTGCGCATCGACGACCTCCGCGCTCAGCAGCCCATGCGCTGGACACTCGCGGCCGAGCGTGCCCACACGATCGGCCTCGAGGCGGTGATCGACCTCGCGCTCGAGGTCTGCGGCTCCGCGGCGAGTGAAAGGCCTCCTGATGTCGCGGGTTAGGCGGTCTGCGGTCGCCAGGGCTCCTCCACGTGCGCGAGCCACACGAGCTCGGGCTCGAGCGCGAGCACCCGGTGCTGGCCCTCGCTTTCCGGCTCCTCGAGCTCGCCGAACCACACGGCGACGTCGCCGCCGACGACGATCGGACGCCCGCCCGTCTCCACGACGACCACCTGCAAGCCGCGCGTGTGACCGGGCGCGGGGAGCAGCCGGACCCCCGGCAGCAGCTCGTGCTCGCCGTCGACAGGGATGTACTCCACACCGGGAGCGTCGACCCACTCGCGCAGGTACTCGTCCACCCTGTGCGCGTCGTCGAGCTCTCGGCGCTGCACGTAGATCGGCTTGCCGGCGAACAGGTGGTTGCCGCCGCAGTGATCGGCGTGCAGGTGCGTGTTGACGACCATGTCGACGCTGGCGAGGTCGAAGTCCTGCTCGCTCAGCGGCCGGAGGGTCGGATTGAGGGACTCGGTCACCAACGGATGCATCTCGGTCATGCCGGTATCGACCAGCACTCGGGCATCCGGATGGTCGATGACGTGCACGTAGAGCGGCATCGGCTCGCCCTCGGCGACCAGGTCCGCGACGTGGACGGGCGTGACGGTGATCGAGCGCCCGCGCTGAGGTGTTGTGTAGGTCACGGATCGTTTGACTGCGCGAGCGTCAGAAATTCATCACCGCGAGTCGTGATCGCCGATCCAGCCGGCGATCTGCACCCGCGATTGGAGTCCCAGCTTCGCCAGGATGTGCGAGACATGCGTCTTGACCGTCGCCACGGACACGAACAGCTCCGCGGCGATCGCCCGGTTGGAGAGCCCGCCGGCCACCAGCCGCGCGACCTCCCACTCGCGAGCGGTCAGCGCGTCGGGTCGGTCCGGGAGCACCGGTGAGGGCTCGGAGTCCTCGAGCGCCGTGGCGATCACCTCTCTGCGGGTGAGCGCGAAGCCCCGCTCGAACGCGGCGCGGTAGTCGGTCTCGCCCATCGCGTCGCGCGCGGCCGCTTCGCAGCGCTCGTACTGAGCCTGCGCCAGAGGAAACAGCCTGAGGGCGAGCTCGTCGGAGAGCGCCGCGCAGGCGCCGTTCAGCCGTGCCGCTCGATCCCAGCGGGCGCGCGAGCCTGCCACCGAGGCCAGGACCGCGAGGCTGTTCAGCAGGCCCCACCGGTGGCCCAGCCCGTCCTGGATCCGGACCGCGTGCTTGAGCTGGTGCTCGGCTGTGTCGAGTTCTCCTCGCTGCCATTCGATCGTCCCGAGCATCCCGAGAGCGAGGCTGTGGATCATGTCGTTGCCGGTCCGCTCACAGAGTCGCAGCACCTCGTCGAGCACCTCACGCGTATCCGGTGACGAGCGAGTGAGGCCGGCGGTCGCGATGATCCACAGGCAGAGGGACAGCCCGGCGAGGTCGCCGACGCGCTCCATGTGCTCGCGCGCTTGGAGTGCCAAGTCCACGGCCTCCTGCACGCGGCCGACGCGCAGGTGCAACAGTGCGAGCCCGTGGAGCGTGTACCCCCACTCGCGCTCCCCGCCCGTGTGTTCGCACAGTCGCCGGGCCGCCTCGAGCGCCGCGAATGCGCGGGCGAGGGCGAGGTCGGCCGATCCCTGAGTGAGAAACGCGGTCGCCCAGAGGGCCATCACGCGGGTCGGACTCGGCCTGGAGTCGAGCGCCATCAGCGCCTCGAGGCGGATCGTGCCTGCCCGGTAACGGCCCCTGATCATCCAGTAGAGCCAGAGGTCGGCCGCCATCCGCAGGCCGGTCTCGATGTCGTCCAGCGATCCGTTGAAGAAGTCGAGCGCGGCCTCGACATTCGCCCATTCGACGTCGAGCTCCTCGAGGCTCCCGCGCTGCCCAGGCCGCGCCCACCAAGGGTGATCGCCGCCCGAGATGCGCTCTGCGTACCAATCGGCGTGCCGCCGCTTGAACTCGGCCTCCTCGCCGGCTTCGGCCAGTCGCTCCGCGCCGTAGAGCCGGAGCGTCTCGAGCAGCTGATAGCGCCCGCGGCGACCCCCGTGGCGCATGGTCAGGATCGACTTCGCCACCAGCCCGGCGAGCAGATCCACGATCCGGTCGCGTTCGAGCCCGGCGCCGGCGGCGACGTCCTCCGCCGCCGGCAAGCCGAAGCCGCCCGCGAACACGCTCAGCCGTCGCCAGAGGATCCGCTCCTCGTCGGTGAGCAGTTCGTAGCTCCAGTCCACCGTCGCGCGCAGTCCGCGCCCGATCCCGCCGGACAGCAGGCGAAGTCGATCGTCGAGCCGGTCGCGCAGGTCCTCGGTCGTCATCGCGGCCAGGCGGACGGCCGCGAGCTCGATCGCCAACGGGAGTCCGTCCAGGCGGCGGCAGATCTCTGCCGCTGCTTCAGCGTTCTCGTCGCTGAGCTCGAAGTCAGGCGCCACGGCGACGGCCCGATCCACCAGCAGCGTCAGCGCATCCCCGTCGAGCTGTGACAGGACCACCAACGCCTCGCCGGGGACGTTCAAGCGCTCGCGACTGGTGGAGAGCACGCGCACCCGCTCGCACCCCGACACGACGGAGGAAACGAGCTGCCGGCAGGCTCGCAGCACGTGCTCGCAGTTGTCGAGCACGATCAGTACCCGCCGTTCGGCGAGATGCGCACGCACGGCGTCCTCGATCGCATCGTCGCTGCGCTCCTGCACCCGCAGTGCGCGCGCGAGGGCGTACGGCACCTGCGACGGGTTCTCGATCTCGCCGAGCTCGACGAACCAGACGCCGTCCGGGAAGAGCCGCGCGAGCTTGCGCGCCGCGCGCAGGGCGAGCCGCGTCTTCCCGATGCCGCCCGGTCCCGTCACCGTGATCACGTGCGCGGTCCGGAGCAGCCTCTGGATTTCTGACAGCTCGCCGCTGCGCCCAACGAAGCTCGTGAGCTCGACCGGCAGATTCCCGGGCGCGTCTCGCCGCGCGCGCGGTTCCTCCTCGGCGACCGGCAGCGTGGGCCTCCTTGGGCGTGGAAGCCGATCCTACGGAAGTCGATCGCGCGCAGGCAAGCGCGCCGCGGTTCACGGCTTGAGCGTGACGCGGAGGGTCTTCCTGCTGCGGTTGCCGACCGCGTCGGTGAGCGTGACGGTCAGCATGGCCTTCGCGGTGCGACGCCGGGCGAGCTGCGTCGCGATGCGCCGCCCGTCCGCCTTGCGCTTCGGCGTGAATGTCAGACGCGTCCGGACACCCGCCCGCACCCGCGAGGCCTTCGCCGACAGCGCGAACGAGCGCCGTCCGACCTTGACGTTGCCGGTGCCCCTGGCGGTAAGGGGCTCACGCGCCTGGACGGTCACGCCGATCGAGATCCTCGCGCGCTTCTGGCGCTGAGTCTTGCGCGCACTCGCCGTGGCGTCCACGGTCGTGTCCGCGGAGGCTGATCCGGAAGGGGGAGCGGCCGCAATGTTGAAGGCGCGGCTCGCGGAAGCCTCGCCGACGTTGCCCGCCCGATCGAT
>DASURJ010000898.1:0-8784 GCA_036280115.1 Gemmatimonadaceae bacterium | reverse complement strand
GAACTCACGACTGGATGACTGGCAACTGATGACTCCGGCCGTTCAGAGCCCGAGCTTTGCGATGACCTCGTCGGGACACCCGTTCCATGCCGCCATGGGGACGTTCCCCATGTAGCGGAGATCGCGCACGCCCATTCGGCTCGAGAAGAACGCCGCGCCCGTCATGTCGCGCATGCGGTTGAAGAACGCGACGCCGTGGCTGAACTCGGGCTTGGCCTTCGCGGGCCACGCAATGTCGTCGAGCACCTGGCGGCGCTGCGCATCGGTGGAGGTGAGAAACGTCTTCCCGGCGCCGAACCGGCTGGCGCACTCGTTGTCGAGCCACGCGAGCCCGCCGCGCACGTTGATCTGTGCAGGGGTGGGCGCGACGTAGAATCGCGGCGTGGGGTTCGGGGGACCGGGTGGCGGCGTCTGATCGGCGAGGATGAAGTCGATGTAGTGCGGCACGCCCGCGTCGGTGGCCGAGCCTGACCGCTCGTCGCGCGGAATGATGTAGTCCACGAGGACGCGGACCGTCTGGTACTCGTGCCGGTTGAAGAACTTCGGCGTGAACTGCGCCCCCTGCATCTCCGCGAGTACGGCGTTCTCCGCCGCTTCTCGCGCGCGGAGCACCTGCTCCTCACCGGCCTCGAACGTGGCGAGCACCGGAACCGCCGCCGCGGTGGCCATCGCCTTGATCGCCCCGCGACGATCGACCGTGCCGCCGCCCGTGGTCTGAGGCTCCCGGCTTCCCCCGGTTCCCGGTTCCCCGTGGCCGGTTCCCGGTTCCCGGTTCCCGGCGTCCTGGTCGCGATCCGTCTTCATAACGCTCCCGCCTTTCTCTGCGCCGTGATGTACTCGCTCGTCCGCATGGACAGCGCGAGGATGGTCCATGTGGGGTTCTTGTCCGCCTGACTCACGAACGGCGCGCCGTCGGTGACGAAGAGGTTCTTCACGTCGTGCGCCTGGCAATTCGCGTTCACGACCGACGTTTTCGGATCGTTCCCCATTCGCGCGCCGCCGAGCTCGTGGATGATCGCGCCGCCGTTGGCAATGCCGTAGCCGCGCTCCTTCGTGGGCATCGGCGAGAATACCTCGCCGCCCATCTCCGCGATGATGGCACGGAAGGTCTCCTGCATGTGCTTCACCTGGTTGTACTCGTGGTCCGTCCACTTCCAGTGGAAGCGGAGCACGGGGATGCCGAACTGATCGACGACGCTCGGGTCGATCTCGCAGTACGAGTCCTCGTTAGGGATCATCTCGCCGCGTCCGCTGAAGCCGATAGTCGAGCCGTAATAGCGGCGGTAATCGTCCTTGAGCGACGCGCCGTACCCGCCGCCACTCGGGTACCGGTGGATCCCGCCCATGAACCCGGCGCCCGGGATCCCGCGGCCGCCCCACGTCTCGATGTGGTAGCCGCGCGGGAAATCGAGCTTCGCGTTGTCCAGCCACCACGGCATATAGATGTGCATGCCGCCCACCCCGTCTTCGTTATGCGGTGGCATGTCCATCATCTTCGGGATGAAGCCCGCGACGTCGGTTCCGGTGGTGTCGGTCAGGTACTTCCCCACCGTCCCGCTGGAGTTCGCGAGCCCGTTCGGGAAGAGCGAGGACCTGGAGTTGAGCAGGAGCCGCGCGGTCTCGCAGGCGCTGGCCGCGAGGATGACGATCCGCGCGGCGACGTGCCCGTCGCGCCGGGTGCGCGTGTCGACGTAGCTCACGCCGTTCGCGAGGCCGTCGCTGCCTAACGTGACCTCTCGCACCATGGCGTTCGTCCTGAGCGTCAGGCGTCCAGTCTTCAACGCCGGGGCGACGAGCACGCCGGTGGACGAGAAGTTCGAGTTCGTCATGCACCCGCGATTGCACTGCCCGCAGTAGTGGCACGGCGCACGCCCGTTGTGCGGCTTCGTGATGATCGACAGGCGCGACGGGATGACGGTGAGCCCGAGCTTTCGTGCCGCCGCGGTCGCGAGGCGCTCGTAGCAGCGCGGCGCCGGCGGCGTGTGGAAGATGCCATCCGGCTCGTTCGGCAGCCCTTCGACGCTGCCGAAGATGCCGACGAGCTTGTCCACCTCGTCGTACCACGGCTTCACGTCGTCGTACGTGATGGGCCAGTCGTCGCCGATTCCGTCGATGCCCTTGCGGCGGAAGTCGTAGGGGCCGAAGCGCAGCGAGATGCGCCCCCAGTGGTTCGTGCGGCCACCGAGCATGCGGGCACGCCACCAGTTGAACTGCGTGCCGGGCGCCGTGGTATACGGCTCGCCGTCGATCTGCCACCCACCGATGCACCCGTCGAACTCGCCGAACGGGCGCTCCCGCGTCGCGGCGCCGCGTCGGGGCGAGTCGTACGGCCACTTCATCATGGCGCCGTCCTTGACGGGATCCCACATGGCCCCGGCTTCGAGTAGCGCCACGCGGGCGCCCGCTTTCGTAAGCATGTAGGCCGCCATGCCGCCCCCGGCTCCCGAGCCGACAATGACGACATCGTACACGGTCGAACGAGACTGATTCTGCATTCCACGATCTCCTTGTCGCGCGCCGCTGCGCCTGGTCGGCGCAAAAGTACCGTCGGTCCCTGCGACGCGCGACCTTCACCCCTTCCCGCGTGAGCGCGTCCCGGCTGACCGGCATCCGTCCCAGATGGAGCGCCGGGTGCGCGAGGGGGGCGCTAGCTCTCACCATGCCGCCGGTCGGCGGTCCCGAGTCGCACGAACGATCGTCACGCCTCGCCTTCGGGTCCAAACATGATCCACGCCGAACGCCGCCCGCTGCGCCTTCGCGCATGGCGACTCCCCTCGTCGCTCTGCGCGGTCGCCGTCGTTACCGCGTGCGCCAGCGCGCCGGGCCCGCAGGGTGCCTCTGCCGCGACGCCCGAAAGCTCATGGCTCTGGGGAGGACTGGAGCCGGGCCCGTTCGCGATAGGAATCGCGACAATTGCGGCATACGACTCCACTCGTCCCGAGCCGCATGGCGCCGGTGGCGGAGCCCCGCGTCCGCTCGAGCTCCTGGTGTGGTATCCGGCCCGCCAGGACCTAACGCGCAGTGCCGTGACCTTCGCGCGGTACGTGGACCTGTCGGCAGGGTCGATGATCGACGCGACCGCACGGCTGTCGATGGACGATCGTCGGCGATGGCTGACGGCGGCCATGACACGGACGCCCGACTCCGTGCCCGCGGGCTTCGTCGACCGCGTGCTGGGTACGCGCATGCTCGCGGTCGAGGGTGGCATCCCAATGGCCGGCCGGGCGCCGCTCGTCCTCTGGAGCACGCGCCACGCAACCCCCGCCGCGCAATCAGTGTTGTCGGAGCTGCTCGCGAGCCGGGGATACGTCGTCGCGTGGGCGCGATACGCCGGGCGCGATTCTCTCTCGCCGCCATACGACGACGTGTCACCGCAGCGGAAGGTGGAAGTGCTCGAGGCGCACGTTGCCGACATGCAGTTCGCGCTGCGACGGCTGGCAGCACACCCGTCCGTCGACTCCACCCGCGTCGCGGTGGCGGCATGGAGCTACAGCGGCGAGCCAGCGACGGTGCTCGCACAGCGCACCCCTCGCCTGCGCGCGCTCCTGAGCCTCAGCTCGAGCGCCTTCACCTGGCCATATCGCCCGTCCGTGAACGTCGCCGCGTCCATCGACTCGGTGCCGCTCCGCGCGGATGTACTCATGTTCGAGGAGTCGGGTGAGACGCGCGGGCGACTGCGGGAGGCGCCGGTATTTTTCGACCGTCTACCGGCGAAGGTATTTCGTGTGACGTTCCCGACGCTCGCGCATGGCAACTTCAACGTGCTCGAGGGGCTCTTGCCCGAGCTCGCCGGCGTTACGGCGGTGCAGCCGTGGTCGGAAGGCGGCCCAGCCGCTCGTGGCGGATACCAGACGATCGCGCAATCGGTCGTCGCACTACTCGACAAGGTGCTTCAGGGGGCGCCAGGGGACGGATCGCTCGCGGCGGGCGACGTTAGGCAGCCAGGACACGTGAGGGTGCCGGTGACGTTCACCCGTCACGGCCCCGGACGCGGCGTGTCGGCCACCGCAGGGACGGCGTTCGTGGACGACACCGTCGTGGTCGAGAGCGACGGATGGCGGCTCGTTGGTAACATGGTTCGGCCCGGGGCCGGGAATCGCACGGCCGCCGTCCTCCTGCTCAACAAGGCCAACGGTGATCGGCGGGTGTACGCGCCCGTCGCGCTCGAACTCGCGCGCCGCGGCGTGTCGTCCCTTCGCCTCGATCTCCGAGGTCACGGAGAAAGCACGAACCTCGCGACATTCGTTCCCTGGCTGGCGAATGCGGCGGACGCCGGCGAGGAACGCGATATCGCCGCCGCGTTACGCTGGTTGCGGTCCCACCGGTTCGTCGACTCGACACGCATTGGTGTCGTCGGCGCGAGCTACTCGGGTGAAGCGGCGGCCGTGGCGGCGCGCGCCGGAGATGGCGCGCGAGCGTACGTCGCCCTGTCGCCCGGGTCGCTGAGCGAGCGGACAGTCGCGGACATCGACGCCAGCAGGGTCCCGTGGTTCATCGTCGCGTCGGCGAACGAGCGGTTCCTTCGTGGGGTCATCGCAATGGTTCGCGACCGGAGCCGCACCGCGACGATCGCGGAGATGGACGGAGGCGCGCACGCCTCGGACATCCTCGTCACTCACCCGGAGCTCGCGGGGCGGATCGCCGACTGGCTCGTCGCTAGACTCGAATGACATTGGCGGCGGGTTGATGGGGAATGGCTACCCGTCTATAGTCCCTCGCCACCATCGCGAGGGAGCGCATGCGAACACTGGAAGGACGCGTTGCCGTCGTCGCGGGCGCAACACGCGGCGCGGGGCGAGGCATCGCCGTCGCGCTCGGTGAGCGAGGAGCCACGGTCTACTGCACCGGCCGCTCGATTCGCGGTCAACTCGCAAGTGGCCCTGAAAGGCCCGAGACGATAGAAGAGACGGCCGAACGGGTGACGGCGGCCGGGGGAAAAGGCATCGCGGTGCGCGTCGACCACACAGTGGAGGAAGAGGTGCGTGCACTGTGTGATCGCGTGAAGCGCGATGCCGGGCACCTCGACGTGCTCGTGAACGATGTGTGGGGCGGCGACGCGCTCGTGGAGTTCGGGAAGACGTTCTGGGAAGTGAACATCGCGAACGGGCGGAAGCTCCTCGATCAGGCCATCTGGTCGCACATCGTCACGAGCCACTACGCCGCGCCGCTCATGTTCGACCGCGGCGACCGAGGCACCGGGCTCATTGTCGAGGTCACCGACGGCGACTTCTACGGCTATCGCGGCAACATCTTCTACGACCTCGTGAAGTCCACCGTGATCCGGCTGGCCTTCATTCAAGCCCGCGAGCTGCGCAAACAGAACGTGGCGGCGGTGGCCGTCACGCCGGGGTTCCTGCGATCGGAGATGATGCTGCAGCACTTCGGCGTTACCGAGGAGAACTGGCGCGACGGCGGGAAGAAGGATCCGCACTTCCTCGCGTCCGAGACGCCGCTCTACGTGGGCCGCGCGGTGGCGGCGCTCGCGTCGGACCCCAATGTGAAGACGAAGAGCGGGAAGGTGTTCGCGTCGTGGACGCTCGCGCACGAGTACGGCTTCACCGACGCCGACGGGTCGCGTCCCGATTGGGGAGCCCACTTCGAGAAGGCGTTCGGGGGACGGTACCGCACGTTCGACGACGAGTTGTACGCCCTCTTCGCCGGTCCGGGGGAAGCCGTCTTCGCCGACTGGCCGTAGTCGCCGCCGGCGTCGCCCTTTCGGTATCGCGCGCACGAGCGCGATACTGCACGTCATGCGCGCGATGCGTCTCGATCGTCCGGCTCCCATGCAGCGCGGCGCCACGCCGCTGACGCCAGCAGATGTCTCGGCGCCGGCGCCGGGTCCGGGTGAGCTGCTCGTTCGCGTGTCGGTGTGCGGCGTGTGCCGAACGGACCTGGACGTCGTCGAAGGGCGCATCGTCGCGCCGCGCTACCCCGTGATTCCCGGGCATCAGGTCGTTGGTCGTGTGGCATCCATCGGCCCCGACACGACCGGGTTCGACGAAGGCCAGCGCGTCGGAATCGCCTGGATTCACTCCGCTTGCGGTCACTGCCGCTGGTGTCTCGCCGGCAGCGAGAATCTCTGTCCGGACTTTCGGTCGACCGGGTGCGATACGGACGGCGGCTACGCCGAGTACACGGTGGTGCCGGCGGCGTTCGCGTACCCGCTGCCAGACGAGCTGACTGATACCGCGGCGGCGCCGCTGCTCTGCGCCGGCGCCATCGGGATGCGATCCCTGCGCCTAACGAATCTCGCCGACGGCGAGCCGCTCGGGCTGGTCGGCTTCGGCGCCTCGGCCCACCTCGTGCTTCAGATCGCGCGTCATCGGTATCCGGCGTCCCCGGTCTTCGTTTTCGCGCGGAACCCGGACGAACGCGCGTTCGCGCTGGAGCTCGGAGCGACCTGGGCGGGAGACCTCACCGACGATCCGCGGGAGCATATGGCGGCGATCATCGATACGACGCCCGCGTGGACCCCCGTGGTCAACGCGCTCGCCCGCCTGGCGCCCGGCGCGCGCCTCGTGATCAACGCCATCCGCAAGTCACGCAAGGATCAGGACGCGCTCCTCGGCCTCGACTTCGCCACCCACCTGTGGAAGGAACGCGAGATCAAGAGCGTCGCGAACGTGACCCGCGAAGATGTGCGACAGATGCTCGACGTCGCTCGAGCCCTGGACCTCCGCCCGACCGTCGAGGAGCTTACGCTCGACCAGGCGAATGCGGCGCTCGCGAGGCTGGCCGAGGCGCGCGCGGTTCGCGGCGCGACGGTGCTGCGTGTCACGCCTGAGCGAGCAGGTGCTCAGGGCTGACGTCGCCCGGTGAGATACTGGTGGAACCAGTCCGTCGCGAGGCGCGCCACCGTCTCGAGCGTGCCGGGCTCCTCGAACAGGTGCGAAGCCTGCGGGACGATCTCGAGCTGCACGCGCGCGCGCATCTGCGCCATCGCCTGCTCGTTCAACTCGATCACCAGCTCGTCGCGCTCGCCGACAATCAGCAGCGTTGGTGCGCGCACCATCGGGAGCGCTTTCCCCGCGAGATCGGGCCGCCCGCCGCGCGAGACGACGGCACCGACCCGGTTCGGCTCGATTGCCGCCGCGACGAGCGCTGCCCCGCCTCCCGTGCTCGCGCCGAACAGTCCCACGGGCAACTCGCGCGTCGCCTCCTCGCGCGCGAGCCAGCCGATCGCGCCGACGAGCCGATTGGCCAGGAGGCCGATGTCGAATCGCAGCTCGCGCGTGCGGTCGTCCAGTACCTCCTCGTCAGGCGTCAACAGATCGACGAGCAGCGTGCCGAGCCCGCCGCGTCGCAGCTCTTCTGCTACATAACGATTCCGCGGACTGTGTCGGCTGCTCCCACTCCCGTGGGCGAACAATACCACACCGCTCGCACCGTCCGGAACGCCAAGCGATCCGTCGAGCACGACGGCCTCGACGGGAACGCTGACCTCGCGGACGTGGCCGGTCAGCTCTCGTGTCGGCGCCGAGTCTCCCATCCCTTCCTCGCTGCGCGACTGCGCTCCGCGTGCGACATACTCGCACCGCCCTTGCGGCCACCGCGCCGCGCGGGTTCGTGATTCTCCGTGCGACCGCGTCCCGACCCGGACTTCTTGCCGCCGTGCGTCATCGCGTTCACGGTCGCCCAGGCGCGACGCTCCGCCTCACGCTCGGGAACGCCACGCTCCTCGTACCCCTCCTCGATGTGCTCAGCCTGGCGCTTCTGTTTGTCCGTATATGAGCTCTTGTCTCCACGTGGCATTGTGTTCCTCGTCAGTCGAGCTTGATTGTCATGGTGCGGGCCTGGTTCACTCCGGACCGGCTGCGGACTTCGGTCGTCGTCAGTGCGCCGCAACGCGTATGCCCACAGCGACGCCGCGCGTGGCTCAGGCCCGATCCGCTTTCACGCCGTTCGCTGACGGCACCACCCAGCGAGGTTCGACATGGCGCTCGTGATCACATCGCGTGCGTTCACGCACAATGGCCCGATCCCCATCAAGCACACGTGCGAAGCCGAGGACCTGTCGCCGCCACTCGAGTGGTCAGGAGTTCCCGACGGGACGAAGAGTCTCGCGCTCATCGCTGACGATCCGGACGCGCCCGACCCCGCGGCGCCGAAGCGCGTGTACGTGCACTGGGTTTTACACGACGTGCCGCCCATGACGACGGGACTCGACGAGGGCGCAACCCGCTCGCGGTTGCCGAGCGGTGCGAGGGAGGGGAAGAACGACGGGGGCGCGGTCGGCTACATGGGGCCGTGTCCGCCGGTCGGCCGGCATCGCTACTTCTTCAAGCTCTACGCGCTCGACACGACACTTGGCGACCTCGGAACGCCCACGAAGGCGGATCTGGAGGCGGCCATGCGCGGGCACATCATCGAGCAGGCGGAGCTCATAGGCACGTATCAGGGGCAGCACGGGCCGGCGAAGCGGCGGAAGTGAGAGCCGCGTCCACGCCCCTTAGCGAGCGACGCGCTAGTTCGGTATGTTGGGCCCGCTGTCATTCCGAGCGGAGGCGCCGCCAGGCGCCGCAGTCGAGGAATCGCAGTCATCCCGGTAGAGGGTCGGCCCTCTACCGGGAAGCGGGAGAACCCAAGCCGCCTACGCCGATTACTCGAGAAGAACGCAGATTCTCCCTCGACCGGGACGCTCGATCTCTCGGCAGCGGCCAGAGACGGCCAGGCCGCCATCCAGAACCGAAGGGGAAACGGATGAGGGGATGAGAGGATGGGCGACATCATCCCGGGCGAGAGAAGGTTGGTCGAGCCGGGACGTGACTGGAGGGGAACGGCTCC
>DASURJ010000897.1:0-13338 GCA_036280115.1 Gemmatimonadaceae bacterium | reverse complement strand
CCGACCCCATTTACGCCTGACGGAACCCGGGGCGAAATTGACCCCATGAACCGACACCTCCTTCTCGCCTCCGCCCTGCTCGCGGCAGCGGCGTGCCGGCCGATCACACGCCTCGTCGTCCCCCCTTCCCCTTCGGGGACCGCGCCCGCTGGATCCGACGCCCCGCCGACCGTCATGAGCGACGCCCTCCGCCTCGCGGACCGGTACCGCGTCGCCGCCATCACGACGCGCCGCATCAACCACGCCGACTACTGGAGCGCCCTCCAGCCATCGCTCGTGTCACGGCGGCTTCGCGTCGAGGAGATCGGACGCTCGCTCATGGGACGTCCGCTCCGCGCCATCACGTTCGGCACGGGCCCCACGACCGTGCTGCTCTGGTCACAGATGCACGGCGATGAGGCCACGGCCACCATGGCGCTCGCCGACATCGTCGCGTGGATGACGGCGCCCGGGAGCGACCCGATGCGCGATCGTATCGCCACGGCGCTCACGATCACCATGGTTCCCATGCTGAACCCCGACGGCGCCGAGCGCTTCCAGCGCGAGAACGCCGTCGGCATCGACGTCAATCGCGACGCCCGTCGGCTCTCCACGCCCGAGGGCCGAGCGCTCAAGGCACTCCGCGACAGGCTGGCGCCGAACTTCGGGTTCAACCTGCACGACCAGAATGCGCGCACCCGGGTCGGTCGCACGGGGCTACAGGCCGGTATCGCGCTGCTCGCGCCGGCCACCGACGCCGAACGAAGCTGGAACGACGTGCGGAGCCGTGCGCGTCTGGTTGCCGCCGGCATCGCCCGCGATCTGAGCGCGGAGATTCCCGGTCGCGTCGCGAAGTACGATGACTCGTTCAACCCGCGCGCGTTCGGCGACCTGATGCAGACGTGGGGAACGAGCACCGTGCTCATCGAGAGTGGTGCCCTGCCCAACGATCCGGACAAGCAACAGCTCCGCCGGCTCAACGCCGCAGCCATCATCCGCGCGCTCGACGCAATCGCCACGAAGAGTTACGAGTCCGCCGACCCGAACGTGTACGATGAGCTACCGTTCAACACCGGCGGCGCCTACGACGTGTTGGTGCGCGGTGGTCAGATCGTACTTCCGGGCATGGCGCCACTCGTCGCCGACGTTGGGCTCAACTACGACGACGCCGTCGCGCGCACCGGCCCGCGCGTGCGCGAGGTGGGTGACCTTTCAGCGGTCGTCGCCATCGATACCATTGACGCCAGCGGACTCTTCCTCCACCCGCGCCCCGAGGCGCTCACGACCGGTAACGCCGCGGGCTACCTCACCATCGGCGCGCGCGCGGCGTTCGACCTGCGCGCCGGTGCGGACCCACAGAGCGCCCTCCGGCGGCGCATCGAGTAGAGGCGTTTCATGGACCCGGACCTTCGCCACCTGACTGGATTCATTGTCATCGCCTCGGGCGCTGTCGTGGTCGCCCTCAGCTACGTCGCGGTCTACCTCATGGGAAAGAACGCCGGGCGACGCGAGATCGAGGGCCGCGCGGCAACGCTCGGCAATACGCCCCGCGACCGAATCGATCGCATCGAGAATGCCGTCGACGCCATTGCGGTCGAGGTCGAGCGCATCGCCGAGGGACAGCGGTTCATGCTCGGCTCGCGCGCGAGCGAGCGGCGGCATCCGTCGCCGCTCCCGCCGCCTCGGAGACATTCGACTCCAACGTAGGACACGCTGTGAGCACGACACTCGACACGGTCTCGCTCCCGAAGACGGAAAGCCTGGCCGGCACTACAACGCGGGTCGAGGAGCGCACGTGGCCGCTCTACGCCGTGCTCTTCTCATCGGTGTCCATTGTGGTGGGGCTCATCTGGGACATCTCGTGGCACCGTTCCATCGGGCGCGACACGTTCTGGTCGCCGCCACACCTGCTCGAGCAGCTCGCGGCAGTCGTCGCCGGAACGAGCTGTGGGTGGCTCGTGCTGCGCACGACCTTCGGCGGCAACGCCGCTGACCGCGAGCGAGGCGTCCGCTTCCGGGGCTTCCGCGGGCCGCTCGGTGCGTGGGTGTGCATCTGGGGCACGTTGACCATGATCGTGTCGGCGCCGTTCGACAACTGGTGGCATAACGCGTACGGACTCGACGTGAAGATCATCAGCCCGCCGCACATGGTGCTTGCATGGGGGATGATCGCGATCCAGAGCGGCGCGATGCTCATGGCTCTTGCTCGGCAGAACCGCGCCGAGCCACGGGAGCAGCGACGGCTCGGCCTGATCTACGCGGCCTCTGCCGGGATCCTGCTCACCATGCATGCGACGGTGATCATGGAGTACGCGGCGTTCCCGAACGACATGCACTCGGCGCGCTTCTATCGGGCCACTGCCATCCTCATTCCCGCGATCCTGATCGCGACGGCACGGCCGGCGCGGCTCCGGTGGCCGGCGACGACGACCGCCGTGTTCTACATGGCGATCGTGCTCATGCTGATGTGGATCCTGCCGAGGTTTCCTGCCACGGCGATGCTCGCGCCGATCTACAACCCGGTGACACGCATGGTCCCACCGCCGTTCCCGCTGCTGCTCGTCGCACCGGCGTTTGTGATCGATGTTCTGATGCGCCGGTCCCGCGGAGGCGAGTGGACTCGCGCCCTCGTGATCGGCACGGCGTTCATCGGGGTCATGCTCGCGGTGCACTGGTGGTGGGGAGAGCTCATGCTGTCACCCATCGCGCGCAACCCCGTGCTGAACCCTGATCTGTGGGACTACAACATTAAACCCGGATCGTGGCGCTACGAGTTCTGGGGGGCCGAGACCAACGTCGTCGACTTTGGCCGCGGCCTCGTGATCGCGCTGCTCACCGCGATTGCATCGTCGCGGCTCGGCCTCTGGATCGGCAAGGGAATGGCCCGCGTGCAGCGATGACCGTGTCGGTGCGGCGTACGTCAGGCTCGACGGTCCTGCTGGCGGCGATCGTCCTCGTGTCGTCGGCGCACATCGGGAGCCCGGACGCCTGGTACGATGGGCCTGCCGGGCCGTACACCGTGCTCGTTCACGTCCAGGCGCCAGCAGTCGTCCCCGGCATTGCCATCGTCAACGTCAAGGCGACCGATCCGGGTATCGAGCGCGTGACGGCGTTCGTCAACCGCTACGACGCGACGGGCGGTACGCCTCCGCCCGACACCGCCGCCCCGGTTGCCGAGAGCCCGGGATGGTACCGTACGCGCCTGTGGGTCATGACGCCGGGCTCGAACAGCGTTACCGTCGGCGTGACGGGCCCGAAAGGAGCTGGTTCGGTGGTCGTCCCACTCACCGCCGTCGCCGGCAAGCGCCTCACGTTCGACGCGCCGCTCGCGTCGCTGCTGATCGCGGTCGGTGTCGTGCTCGCGTTAGGCCTCGTGACGCTCGCCGGCGCTGCCGTTCGCGAAAGCGTGCTACCGCCTGGCAGCGAGCCCGATCCGGCACGCCGGCGCCGCGCGCGCTTCGCCATGGCCCGCCTTGCGGTGGTGATCGTGATCGCCGTCGTGGGAACCGGTGCCTGGTGGCGCGCCGAGGACCGTGCCTTCGAGCGCAACCTGTTCCGGCCGATGGAGATCTCGGCTCGCGTTCCCGATTCCCGGTTTCGCCTGACGATCACCGACTCGGCGTGGGTCAATCGCCACGACGTGCGCTGGTTGCGCGAGCGCGGCCTGTCACCGCGGACCGATCTGATCGAGGACCACGGGAAGCTCGTGCACCTGTTCGTGCTCTCGACGGACGGACGCAGCGCGTTCGCGCATCTGCATCCGAGTACTCAGGATTCCGTGCACTTCGAGTCCACCTTTCCGCCGCTGCCTTCGGGCACGTACAACGTCTTCGCGGATGTCGTCCATGCGAGCGGGTTGACGGAAACGATGACGACCACACTCGTCGTGAGCAGCGACACGCTCGCGCTCGGCGACGATGGAGTCGCGGACCCCGATGACTCGTGGGGACTCGGTCGGCCCGGCGACGTCCCCACGCGCGCCGTCCTCGGTGACGGTACGACACTCACCTGGTTGCGGGGTAACGCACCGCTCGTGGAAAACACCGAGGCCGGGTTGCGCTTCGCCGTCGCCCCGCCGGACGGCGACACCGCGTCGCTCGAGCCGTACCTCGGGATGGTCGGCCACGCCGTTGTGGTGCGCGATGACGCCAGGGTCTTCATTCATCTCCATCCGCTCGGCACCATCTCCGTGGCGGCGCAGGCGCAGCTCGCCGGGGCGACCGCCGATGCGTCGACCGATCACGCGGGACACGCGCCGAGCATCCAGAGAGATACGCTCTACTTTCCGTACGCTTTTCCGCAGGCTGGGAACTACACCGTCTGGGTCCAGGTCAAGCGGGGCGGTCGCGTGCTGACCGGATCGTTCCCAATCAACGTCGCCGCTGCGCCACGGTGATACCTTCCGAGGCCTCGTGAGGCAGCTACACTCCTCGAGGCGTCCCGTCGCACCCTCATCGAAATCCGACCACGCACATGACCTCGACACCGAGCGGTTCGACCGTGAGCGCCGTGGAGCGCGAGCGCCCCACACTCGTACGCGCGGTTTCGCGCTGGCAGCTGGTCGGCCTGGCGATCAACGACGTGATCGGGAGCGGAGTGTACCTCCTCCCGGCCGCGGCGGCCGCATTGCTCGGGAATGCGAGTATCCTCGCGGTGGTGCTCGCAGGGCTGGCCGTGGCGCTGCTCGTGCTCTGCTTCGCGGAAGCGGCGAGCTACTTCGACGAGCCCGGCGCGGGGTACATCTACACGCGCGAAGCGTTCGGGAGCTTTGTTGGATTCGAGGTTGGATGGATGACGTGGCTCGCACGCGTCGCGTCCATCGCGTCGTTGGCGAACGGTTTCGCGCAGGCCACCGCGTTCCTGTGGCCGCCGGCGGCGTCTGGAGTGCCGCGCGTGGCGCTGATCGTCGGGCTCATTGCGCTGCTCACGTGGATCAACGTCGTCGGCGTCAAGCAAGGCGCGCGCACCGCGGTCATCCTGACGATCGCGAAGACCGCGCCGCTCGTCGTCTTCATTGCGATCGGCATCTTCTTCGTGGACTGGTCGGTGGTTTCGACGATGGAGATGCCCAGGCCAGACGTGCTGGGCGAAGCGTCGTTGCTGCTGCTGTTCGCGTACGCCGGCTTCGAGAACACGCCGGCTGCCGCGGGGGAGTACAAGAACCCGCAACGTGATGTGCCGTTCGCGATGCTCACGATGATCACGATCGTCACGCTCCTGTACACGGGGGCACAGCTCGTCGCGCTCGGGACGCTCGCGAACGTGGCGCAGTCGCAGTCGCCGGTTGCGGAAGCCGCGCGCACGTTCCTGGGCCCTGCAGGCGCGTTGCTGATGACGCTTGGCGCCATGATCTCGATCGGCGGGAACGTCGGGAACACGATCCTCGTCGGTCCACGATATCTTTTCGCGCTCGCTGCCGACGGCTACGGCCCGCGAGCGCTCGGGAGCGTCCATCCCACCTACAGGACTCCGGCGGCGGCAATCGTCACGCTGGCCGCCGTTGCCCTCGTCCTCGCCCTCAGCGGATCGTTCGTTCAGCTCGCGCTTCTCTCGATCATCGCGCGACTCGCCACGTACATTGGCACGGCGGCGGCCGTTCCGATTCTCCGACGGAAGTTCGGCCATCGGCCGAACGCCGTGCGCCTTCCGGGCGGCCCTACCATTCCGGTGCTCGCCCTCATTCTCTCGCTCGCGTTCCTCGCGAGCGCCGAGTGGCGCAACCTCGTGGCCGGGCTGATCGCGCTCGTGATTGGCGCGATCATCTACAAGTTCCGGCGTGCTCCCGACCGCGTGACCTGACGCTACCGCGGCTTCGGATCGGCGAGGTTCGCTGCCTTGCGCACGTACTCGGCGGCCTCGCCGTGGGTTGCGAACCACACGCGCCCCGCGCCTTTGCGCTGGATGTGCGCAATGAGGAGCTCGAGCGCCACGATGCGCGATCGGTGCCCGACAATGTGCGGGTGCATCGTGAGAACGAGCATCGTCCCTTCCTCGAGCGCCTTGTCGAACTCGTCGATCCACACCTGGGCGACATCGCGTGGCGCGCTGTAGCGGTCGCCCTGTGGGTTGAACAGCGGCGCGTCGTCGAGGATCCACTCCACGGGAAGCTCGACGATCCCGGTCGGCTGTCCGTTCTGCAGCAGCTCGTACGGGCGGTCGTCCGCCATGAGTGAGCTCTCGTAGCGGAAGCCGAGGTCGCGGAGGATCGAGAGCGTGTTCGGGCTGAAGTTCCAGCTCGGCGCTCGGTAGCCGGTCGGCTTCGTCCCCGTGAGCTGGGTGAGCTCGGCCACGGCTTTGGTCAGCAGCGCTCGTTCGGCGGAGTCGGGGAGCGTGGTGTTCAGCTCGTGGATCCAGCCATGCACGCCGAACTCGTGTCGTCCGCTCTTCTTGATGACGTCCGCCATCTCGGGCGCGATCTGGAGGCTCACGGACGGGATGAAGAACGACGCCGGGATTCGATGGCGGTCCAGCAGGTCGACGACGCGGCGCAGCCCCTGACGAGAACCGTACTGGCCTTGCGAGAGCGTTCCGGCGTTCGGTTCGCCGAAGCGGAGCGCGATCGTCTCGTTGTCCACGTCGAACGAGAGCAGCACGGCGACGCGCGCACCGTTGGGCCAGGCGGCCGGCTGCAGCGAGCGGCCGGCTCGCACGGCGTTCACGACGGTGAACACGCTGTCGATGGTCCACTGCCAGCCCGGCTTGGCACGCGTCTGCGGGACCGGCTGCGCCTGCGCGACCAGCATCGATGGAACGACGGCGAGGAAGAGAATGTTCATGGTGCCGAGGCCCGGAAATCGTGTCGGCTGAATGTGGGAACGCCGGCGGCCGATGTCGATGGAAGGAGGGGCTCCCATTACCGGCGCCGCGGAGGTTCCTTACGATTCGAGCTCGGGTCTCACGGGAACTCAATCGCACGCGTCCATGCGCTACTCGAATCGCCTCCTGCTCATCCTCGGCTCCACCGCCCTCCTTGCCTCGACAGGCAGCGCTCAGACCTTCCGTACGGCCGACTCCGTCATCCGGAAGATGTGGCAGGTCGGCATGGAGCAGTCCCAAACGGAAACGCTGGCCCAGGTTCTCGTGGATTCGATCGGGCCACGGCTCTCCGGAACCGCCGGGTATCAGTCGGCCGGGGAGTGGCTCATGCGGACGTATGCGGGCTGGGGCGTTACCGCCCGACAGGAGCGATACGGGACATGGCGCGGCTGGCGGGCGGGCACGGCGCACATGCAGCTCCTTGCGCCGCGGTTCCAGAATCTCGAGGTCGAGCTCCTCGCCTGGAGCCCCGGCACCGGGAATCGGCCTGTCGAAGGACCAGTCGTCGTGATTCCCGAGCTCGCCGATAGTAGCGCGGCTCGCCAATGGCTCGGCACGCTACGAGGGAAGTTCGTCCTCGTCTCGGCGCCTGAGATCATGTGCCGCGCACCGCAGGAGCTGGAGCGCAACGCCCGCCGCGAGACGGTCACGCGTATCAACGCACGTCGAGTGGAGGTCCAACGCGCCACTGTCGCTCGCTTCCGCGCCCTCGCCCCGGCGGGCGTTCAGCCACAGGAGCTGAATCGTGCGATCTATGCCCGCCTCGATTCCGCCGGCGTCATCGGCGTGGGAACACTGACGTGGTCGAACGGCTGGGGTGTGAACAAGATCTTCGGGGCGAACACGCAGCGTGCACCGTCCGTCGACCTGTCCTGCGAGGACTACGGCCTGTTGTACCGCCTCGCGACGAACAACCAGGGGCCGCGCGTCCGCCTCACGGTGGACGCCCAGGCGACGCCGGCCGAGGTGCCGATGTTCAATGTCGTGGCCGAGCTCCGCGGCACCGAGCTTCCTAACGAGTACGTCCTCCTCTCGGCCCACCTCGACAGCTGGCACGGGGCGACCGGAGCAACGGACAATGGCACCGGCACGATCACCATGCTGGAGGCCATGCGCATCCTGAAGGCGGCGTACCCCAACCCGCGGCGCACGATCATCGCCGGTCACTGGGGCGGCGAGGAGCAGGGGACCATCGGCTCGCTCGCCTTTGCCGAGGATCATCCCGAGGTGATCAAGGGACTGCAGGTCGCGTTCAACCAGGACAATGGCACCTGGCGCGTGGAGATCCTCGAGGCCCAGGGGTTCCTCGAGGCCGGGGGCAACCTCGCCCAGTGGGTCGCGCAGCTCCCGACCGAGATGACGGACAGTGTGCGGCTGCAGGTTCCCGGACCGCAGGCGAATTCCGGGAGCGACCACACGTCGTTCGTCTGCCGACCGGCACCGGCGTTTCGCCTCCAGTCGAGCTACGCGGAATACCGGCAATACACGTGGCACACGAACCGGGACACGTACGACAAGATCGTGTTCGACGACCTCAAGAACAACGCGACGATGGCGGCGATGCTGGCCTACGCCGCGTCCGAGGATCCGGAGCGCACGTCGCGGGAGCTGTCCGAGCTGCCCTCGCTGCCTAACGGGAACCCGCGCCCCTGGCCGCGCTGCGGCACAGCCAGGCGGAGCTTCGCGCTGCCGAATGCAGCCCGGCCGCGCTGACCCTGAGCCGGCTTCATCAACCGTGTAACCCCGGGGGGGCGGAGTCCTAACGCATCCTGTGATTGCAGCGTCGGGGTCGGAGCGAATCTGACCCCCCAGGCAACGATTCTCGATTCCTGGCGCTCGACGATCTGGCACATTCTCGAAACACGACGGTACTATACAGCCCGCGCTCGAGCGGGACGTCGTCTGGCGAATCGTAGGAATCGGGAACGCCGTCATCGTCCCTGACGGTGTCTAACAGGATAGTCGCTGTTCCGCAGGTCGCCGGTCCGGATAGGCGGAGCAGCAGAGCGCACCCTCAACAAGGCGGTCACATGCGCTCTGTACGTTGCGATGTCTGCGGTACGAAGGCGCTCATGGCTGCGTCCAAGTGCCCGAAGTGCAGCAATCCTCTCGCGGTGCGCGACGGGTTCGGCGACCTGCTGCCGCTGGCCCACTGCCCTACCTGCGATTCCGATTACCCGCTGAGCGCGGGCGCGTGCAAATGGTGCGGCACGCCGCCGGAGAAAACGCCGATCGGTCCGTACGTCTGGAAAGGCGTCGGAATCGCCGCATTCCTCAGCCTCGGTGTCGGCGCGTTCCTCATTCGAGATGACGAACCCGCAGCGAAACCGACGCTGCTGCTGCCCGCCGCGGATTCGACAGCCGTCGTCGCCACCGATTCGACGAGCACTCCGCAGACCATCCTGCAAGCGTCGCCGACCGACTCCGGTGTCGTGATGAGCGAGGTCGTTTCGACAGGTGTCGTCGGAACGGATACGGCGATGACGACGGTCGCGATGAGCGACTCGGTAGCGAGCGACGTCGCGGGTGTAACGCCCTCCGATAGCGCGGTACGCACGGCGGGGAGCGCGTCGGGCACGGACACCGCGACGGCAACGACGGATTTCGCTCCCGTGCCGGTCGACAACCCGCGTGAGCCGTGGCTACCGCCGCCGTCGGTCATCCGTCGCGCTCCGACGCCCCCTCCCCGGGAGCCGACGACCCAAACCGCGACGCGCGCCGCCGCACAAACCGACGCACAGGCGACCATCGCATCGGGCGGTGGCACTTCCGCCCCGGCTGCAATCGCGAAAACGACGACGCCAACGACGGGCAAATCCAATCCGACGACACGCGTCGCCGATGACGGTGGACCTGCCGAGGCACCACCGCGCGCTGTGGCATCGCGTCCAACAAGCGGACGGGCGGCGACATCGCGACCGGCGCCAGCCGCCGCAAAAGCGCCGAGTCCACGTAAGTCCGTGGCCAAGTCCGCGCCGAACCGCGGTACGTCGCGGACAGCAACCACAACGAGAAGCACTCGCGGCAAGACCGTCACACCCCCGACACGCACGCCGACGAGGGTCGCGAAAGCGCCGGCGCCTCGCGCGCGAACGAGCGCGCGCTGGACCCCATCGATCGCGCGCCAGTGGGCGGTCGTGCGAGCGGACGCGAACAGCCGCGGTCGCATTATCGGCTCCGTCGGCCCTGACACGCGTGTGCAACTCGGCGAATCGCGCAATGGTTTTCGTCGCATCCGCGCGAAGGGGCTGGCGGGATGGGTCCATGGGCGCGCCCGTTTCGCGGCCGCGCCCCCACCGCGCAGATCGGGACGGCTCGCCACGCAATAACCTCCGGCGACAGAGCGGCACGGCAGACGAACGAACAGGGACGGCGCTGGTGGCGGGTGACAGCCACCGGCGCCGTTCTGTTTGTCCAGCGAACTGCGCTGGTTTCGCCCGATTCCGGTTCCCGGTTCCCGGCTGGTTCAACTCCTTGCGACACACGGCAAGGCGGGGCAAGATGCCGCCAGACCCCCGCCCACGAGACATGCGCCTGTTCCTCATGAACGTATCCGCTTCCTTCGCTGCCACGGCGGCGTTCGTCCTCGCATTCGCCCCGTCACTCGACGGGCAGCCCGCCCAGCGCCCTCTAGCCGTCCCAACCCCGAGCGAGCACCTCGGCTTCAGCGTCGGCGCCGATCGCACGCTCGCTGACTGGGGGCAGATCACCGGATACTTCCAGCGGCTTGCCGCCGCCTCACGCGCCGTACACCTCGACACACTCGGACGCACCACGAACGGCCAGCCATTCATCGTCGCGATCGTCTCGAGCCCGGCCAACATCGCGCGTCTCTCCGAGATCCGCGCCGCGCAGGCGCTGCTCGCGGACCCGAGACGCCTCACGCCCGCCGAGGAACGCCGACTGATCGCGACCCAGCCAAGCGTTGTGTTCATCTCGAACAACATCCACGGGTCGGAGATCGGCGGCTCACAGATGGCCATGGAACTGGCCTACCGTCTCGCCACGAACGACACGCTCCAACGCTACCTCGAGCGCGAGGTCGTGCTCATCGCTCCGTCGATGAACCCGGACGGGCAGCGCATGATCACCGAGTGGTACCGCAAGAACGTCGGTACGAGGTGGGAGGGTGGCCCCCTCCCCTGGCTCTACCACCACTACGTGGGCCACGACAACAACCGCGACTGGTTCATGGTCACGCAGAAGGAAACGCGGCTCGTGACCGACTACCTCTACGGCGCCTGGTTCCCCGAAATCTTCTACGACGTGCACCAGATGGGCGCCGAGGGTGCGCGGATCTTCGTGCCGCCGCTCGTGGATCCGGTGAACCCGAACCTCGACCCACTGATCGTGCGCGGCATTGCCCACATTGGCGCTGAAATGGCCCTCGCGCTGGAGGAACGCGGCAAGGCCGGCGTGGCGAACAGCGTGATCTACGACCTGTGGTGGCACGGCGGCGCACGGTCCACGCCCACTCGGCACAACATGGTTGGTGTAATCACCGAGGCGGCGAGCGTTCGCATCGCGACACCCATCGAACAGGACACGTCGAAGATGCGCGGCCACGCGCGTGGGCTGCCGAAGTACGAGCGGCGCGTGAACTTCCCGAACCCGTGGCCCGGCGGTGTGTGGCGCCTGCGTGACATCATCGACTACGAGCTGATCGCGGCCGAGGCGCTGGTGAAGCTGGCGTCGGAGCAGCGCGAGGATTACGTGCGGAACTTCGTCACGATGGGGCGTCGCGCAATCGAGAGGGGAAAAACGGAGGCACCGTACGCGTTCATGATTCCGGGCGGCCAGCCTGACGCGGGGGCTGTGGAGCGGTTGGTCGACGTGCTGCGGGTTGGCCGCGTAGAGGTGGAGCGCGCCACGACGCCCTTCACCGTCCAGGGAATGACGTTCCAGCCCGGATCCTACATCGTGCGAATGGATCAGCCGTACCGCGCGCACGCGAAGGACCTGCTGGAGGTCCAGCATTTTCCGCGCATGGAGCAGTACCCCGGCGGCCCGCCCGAGCGGCCATACGACGTGGCGGGGTGGACGCTCCCGCTCCAGATGGGCGTGACCGTCTTCGAGGTCAGAGAGCCGCTGACGGTACAGACCACACCCGTGACCGATTCGGAGCCGCGCGTGCGGTGCGTGGCTCGCGCGGTGCTCACCGACGTCGTTGCCGCGCGCGACACGAAGCAGTATGGCTGCCTAACGCGTCACCCGCGCGTCGGCCTGTACAAGTCGTGGACCGCGAGCATGGACGAGGGCTGGACGCGATGGGTGCTCGACGACTTCAAGTTCCCGTACGTGTCGTTGACCGATTCCGCCGTGCGGGCGGGCAACCTGCGGCGGCGGTTCGATGTCATCGTCATTCCCGACCTGTCGCTCCGCCAGGTTCGCGATGGTATGGCGGAGGCGCAGGTACCCCCGCCGTACGCTGGCGGCATGGGCGCGCCGGGGCTTGGCGCACTGAGGCGGTTCGTCGACGAAGGCGGCCACGTGGTGCTCGTGGACGGCTCGACCGAGCTGGCATCCGAGGTGTTCGGGATCGACGTGAAGCTCGTCGAGGCTGGTAGCCGTGCCGGACGCGCCGCGGACTCCGAGCAGATCTACGCGCCGGGGTCGATTCTGCGCGTGGACGTGAACCCCTCACACCCGGTGGCGCGCGGATTGAGCGAATCGACAGCCGTCTACTTCACGAACTCCACCGCGTTGGACCTGCCAGCCGGATCGCCGGCGCGCGTTATCGCGCGCTATCCGTCCAATGCCGGGACGATTCTGCTGAGCGGGTTCCTTCAGGGCGCGTCCAAGCTTGCGGGCAAGGCGGCGGCAGCGGACATCCCGGTCGGGCGAGGGCGCGTGACGATGTTCGGCTTCCGCCCACTCTACCGCGGCCAGTCGTATGGCACCTTCAAGATGTTCTTCAACGCGCTCCTTCCGCAGTCGGTGCCGGTTGCGCAGTAGCCCGGCAGAGCCCTGGCGCTGAACGCGCGACCAGCACCTCTCGATCGGGCCTAACCACGGGGCTGGCCACTCGGCCGGGCCGTGGCCGACGCTCACCGGCGGCCCACGCTCGATCCGTTTGGAACCCAATTGAGGTCGTCCAACGCGGTCGCAAGGCGCCTGAAGCACCCTGGCCGCTCGGCCAGTTCGAGCCGGTGACTCGGGTCTCCGCGTTGGTACATATCGGCCCCGACTGCGCTAAATAGATCCGCGTCCGCAGTTGCAGTGCATCGCAGGTCGGCCTTCCCGCGTGTTCGTGCGGGTGGGCCGGTCGCTTCATCTGCCTCCGAAGAACTCGCATGACCCAAGCCGCACGCTCCGTCGCGTCCGCCCTGACCGTCTGCTCCTGCTGGCTGCTGGCTTCCTGCCAGGACGGTTCAGGAGTCACCAGTCCAGACCAAGAGAGCATTCTTGCTGTCGGATCGAACCAGCCAACCGGAGAAGCTCCGACAGAGTGGACGGTGAAGCCGCCGCTCTTCTTGCCGCCGGACATCCCCCCGCGGGTACCTCCCATCCGACCGTCGCCCGCCCAACCGGAAGACCCGCCAG
>DASURJ010000896.1:0-11423 GCA_036280115.1 Gemmatimonadaceae bacterium | reverse complement strand
GTGGCCGGGTCGCTGAAGGTACGCAGGTACTCCGCGCGAATGTCCGGCGAGAACGAATTCGGGACCGCCGACCAGCCATCCAGCATGCGGTCGAGAAAGAGTTGGGGGTCGCGCCCCACGACGCGCTCGGGTAGATCGTGTGGCTGGGCAAGGAAGAACCACACCCAGTATCCCATCCCGAACTCCATGCCGGCGCGACGAAAGGCGTCGCCGGTCGGTACGATGTCGAGCACCGCGAGCTTCTGCACGAGATCGGGATGGTCGAGCGCCATGCGATATGCGCAGCGAGCGCCACGGTCGTGACCGACGACCGAGAAACGCTCGAAGCCGAGCTGCCGCATCACCTCGACCTGATCGCGCGCCATGGCTCGCTTCGAGTAGGGCGCGTGGTCGGCGGTACTCGCTGGTTTGCTGCTGTCGCCATAGCCACGAAGGTCGGCCGCGACGACCGTGAACTCCGTGGCCAGCCGCGGCGCGACCTTGTGCCACATGACGTGCGTCTCGGGGATACCGTGCAGCAGCAATACTGGCGGTCCGTTGCCGCCGTGTCGCAAGTGAATCCGGGCGTCGCCGGTGTCGATGGTCGTCTGTCGGAATCCGTCGAACATCAATCGCCGCCTGCGGTCGCGCGCGTGTGCCTATGGGTCGAGACGCCGCTGCACACAAATGCTGGTGGCATTCTCGTGGTACGGAATGCCGCGAACTACATGCCGCTGTGCCGGAACTGCGGGTTCTCGCTTCGCGCCTTGAGTCCCCGCGCCTCGTAGCCGATGTAGCGCTCCGTGATCCCCTTCGACACGCGCCCCCATAGCCCACCGAGCAGCCCCTGCAGGTCGAGCGCCAACGTCGCTCGGCTCCCGTCCGGCGCGGGCTCGACCGAGTGGACGCCGATCGCGCGTAACCCCGGCGCGACGCTGACCCACGAGAAGCTCCGCCCCGAGATGATCTCCGTAATCGTCCAGAATGCCGGGGGCAGCTTGGGCTGACGGACCAGCACGCGTGTCCCCACCGCGAACGGGCCACCGCCAAGGCGCGTGACGCTCGTGACGCCCGGGGTCCATTCGTTCCAGCGATCGATGTCGCTCATGACGTCCCACACGCGCTCCGGTGGCGCGGCGATGTCCGTCGTCACGGTGAACTGTCTCATGGCCTGGAAGGATCGACGTTAGGCAGCTCGGCGCGTCCACCCGCTATCGGCCGGTGCGAAGGACGAGCCCCAACCCATCATAATACCCCTCACCATCAGCCTGGAGCAGCCCTTTGCGGTTGGCAAAGAGCCACTGCCACAAAGGGTCGAGGCGCGTCGGCGCCTCGTGCTCGTCGTATGCACCCCGTAGCACCTGCGCGGCCACGATCATGCGCGCGGTGTCCAGGGTCGCGAGGACGCGCTCTCGGGCCGTCCCGCCGTCGGTCGCCAGAACATCGCGCCGCAAGTAGTCGAGCTCCTGCTCGAAGAGCCCATCGCCCGGGACGTTGAAGTCGAGCTCGGCAACCCGCGCTTCGCCGTAGTAAATAGTGGCACCGGTTTCGTCAGGCTCGATCGCGAACGTCGGATCGGCGGGAGTCAGCGCCCGTTCGAGCTCGATGAGCCCGACCGGCTGCTCATCGACGGCGATGAAGCGCATGAAGTGATTCACGCGTGCTCCGGCCCCGTCCCCGCCTCACCTGCTCCGCGCGGAACGAAGAGCACCGCGAGGAACGCGAGCGCCGTGTAGCACGCCATCAGAACGAACAGCGTCCGGTACCCGTCGAACACGTCGAACAGTCGCCCGTTCAACGGATCGCCCACCGCGCCGCCAAGCGCCATGCACAGGAGAAACAACGATGACAGGACGCCGCGATGCTCGCGCGGCACGGGCTCCACGAACAGCGGGTAGCTGTTGACCATCGGAAACGTCCAGCTCGCGGACGCGAGTGCGAGCAACGGGATCGCGTGATCGATCTGCGTGACCCGGTCGAGCGCCACCAGGCATGCAGCCATGAGCGCGAACCCGACGAGCATCGCGTTGCGTCGTCCGATCCGTACGCCGATGACCCCGGCCGGTAGCGCGCCGATCACGCCGCCTACGGCCCACGCAATGAACCCGAACGCCACGTCTTCCGGGCGAACCCCGAAGCGCTCGATCGCGTGAAGTGCGTACCACGTCGTGAACGACTGGAAGGTGAGCTGCAGCAGGAGCGTCGCCACGAACACAGGACGCATCCCCGGCACCGTACCGCGAAGGGCCGATCCGGCGGCCGCAATCAACGTTCGGAACGTCACGTCGGCGGTCCCGGTGCCGTCAGGCGCCATTTCGCGAACGCGCATCGCGAACACCGCGGCGATGGCGAGGACCGTGCCGGCCGCGATGAGAAATGCCGGCTGCATCCCAACCATCTGACCGAGCATGAGGAACACGATTGCGCCGACGCACATCTGGAACGTGACCGATCCCGTCGCGAGCGAGCGAACGCGCGACGGGACGAGATCGACCACGAGCGCCTGAAATGGCGCGCGCTGCAGGTTGATGCCGGCGTGCAGCACGACGATCGCACCCACGAGCACGGGGAGCCCTAACGCGGCTGTCGACGGCAGCGCGGCCATGCCGAGTGCCGCGAAAACGAATCCGGCGAGCACGAACGGCAACCGGCCGCGTCCGCCGGCAGCGGCGCGATCGGACGCCGGCCCCGCCCACGGCACGAGCGCGAGCAGCAGGACGTTGTCAATGGCCATGATCGCGCCGATGATCGTGCGCTCGTCACCCACGGCGTCCCGGAGGAGCGGCGGGATGAAGTTACTGAGGAGTGGGCCGGTGACACCGGAGAAGAGGCCCCCGAGGCCGATGAGCGCGAGCGCGGCATACGGCACACCGGCCCTGCGGGCGCGACCGCCGGCCTCGGCCCGCGGTGGGATGTCGATCGCTGTCAAGAACGGACCTCGTTAGGCGACGCCCCGGGCTCGATACGCCGGCCTGGCTCAAGGCGGGGCAGGCTTGACCATATCCGCGCGACGTCGCGATGTCGAGTCCGCGACGTCGCTAAGTCGCCGTCGCGAGCAGCCGATCCTCCCACGAGAAGTCGGGCTCGGGCCGCTGTTGCCCCTCATACCACTGAAAGGTCTCCCGGAAACCGTCCTCGAGCGCTGTCAGCTCGAGGCCGAGCTCCGTCCGCGCGCGGTCGGGCAGCACCGTAATCGGCGGCACGTCGAGGTACGCACCGAAATAGTACGGAGGCGTGAAGAGTTGACCGCCAGCCTCTTGAATGCGCGAGCGCGGAACGTGAACCAGCCTGGCCGTCCTTCCCGCGACCTTCGCGAGAAGCGCGACGAACTCGACCTGGCTGACTGGCGGGTAGTTGCCGAGGTTGTATGCCCGGCCCACGGCGACGTCGGTGTTCGCCGCGAGCACCGCGGCACGTGCGACGTCGCGCGCGTGGACCCACTGCATTGTGCGAGAGCCGTCGTCAGGGATGACGATCGGGCGGTCGCGGACGATGCGATCCCAGAAAAACGTCTCCCGCGCGAACGGATTGTTCGGTCCGTATATGAACGCCGGCCGCAGCGTCGACACCGGCAGATGCCGTCGACGATGCAGCTCGAAGAGCGCGCGTTCGCTGTCCGCCTTGTTCGCGGCGTATGGGTTCGGGATGTCCGACGGCACGAGCGGAGCGTCCTCGGTGTATTCCCCGCCGTCCGGATACACCGAAACGCTCGACGTGAAGACATATCGCTGAACCCCGTCCGCCACCGCGATGGCGGCGGCACTCACCTGCTCGGCGCTTGTGCCACGCTGCCAGTCGTACACGTTGTCGAAAACAATGTCGAAGTGGCGATCGCCGAGCGCCGCCTGCACGGCATCGACGTCGTTGCGATCACATCTGATCTCGCCAACGCGGTCCCCGAACGGGTGGCCCGTTCCGCGATGCATGATGACGACGTCGTCGCCAAGATCGAGGAGTTGTTCCACGAGCACGCGGCCCATGAAAACCGTACCGCCAATGACCAACACGCGTGCCATTCAGTGCCTCGCTGATTCGCCGAATCGGAACCACTCCTGATGCCTGGCACGCAATGTATCACGCGCGCGTGCGACCGTGCGGGCGCGCGCCCTATTTCGCTCGCGGCGCGACCCGCTCGATGCACGCACACGTCGCCGGAACGTCGCCCGCTCGGCTCAGGAACTCGGCGGAGTGGCAGGCTCGTACGTGCCAGCCCCGCGCGGCGGTGAAGCGCGAGCGCACCTCGTCCTCGGTCACCGCGCGCGGTCCGTGCGGGATCGGGAACGTCACCGCGAACGCCAGAAGGTAGTACCGCCCGCTCGCTGGAAGGGCGAGGCCCAGGTCGTCGATGAAACGCTCGCCGTCCTCCGGATCGAACAGGTGAAAGAACCCGGAATCGACGACGGCGCCGAATCGCCGGCCGAGCCGGGAGGGGCGGAGCGCGTCACCCACCGTGAACGAGAGTCGCGCGTCCGGCCCTGTCACCAGTGAACCGGCCCGGGCCAGCGCCTGGTCGATGGCCGCGGGGACGAAGTCGACGCCGAGCACCTCGTGGCCTTCCGTCGCGAGCGCGATCGCGAGATCGCCAGCGCCGCAGCCGACATCGAGGATTGGACTGGCCGGAGGGAAAGCGCGAAGGAGATCCATGAGTGCGGGCTGCGGCCGTCCGATGTCCCACGGCGCCTGCTCCGCGTACACTCCCTCGAAGAACGCTCGGGGCTCGCGGCCGAATCTGCTCATGTGGTTGAACCTCGGGCAGGCCGTGCGTTAGGCCGGTGGCGTCGCGGTCGCGATCGATCATATCGAGGGTAATACAGCGCCTCGCGAGACGGCACCCATGACACAGGTCCCACCGCTTCACGTGAGCCCGTTTCGAGCCGACTACGGCCGGATGTTCTGGTTTAGCCGGAAGAAGTTCGTCGGGTCGTACTTGCGCTTGAGCGCCCGGAGCCGGTCGTACTTGGCCTCGCCGTAGGCCGCGCGAACGCGGTCCTGCCCCTCCTCACCGAGAAAGTTCACGTAGACGCGACCGGTGGAATGCGGACGCACCGCCTCCCATAGCTCCCGGGTCCACGCGATGCACGCGGACTCCCGCGCGGGTTCGGACCAGACGGCATCGATGTTCACCGCATGCCCCGCCCGCCGGTCCTCGAAGGCCGATCCCTCCGGATCCTCTCGACCGACGGCGCCGCCCAGATGGAAGATGATCGTGTACGACTCTGGTGTCGCGATCCCCCAGGCCCGCTCAGCGAGCGTGTCGATGAGGGCATCGCTCAGCGATGCCACATACTCCGATTTCCAGTAGTAGCCGAGCCCGTGCGGCGCGGTTGCATCGAACAGCGATTGATGTGAGACGTACGCCGTCGGCCGGATCAGGTCCACCAGTGGCTCGCCGAACCGCCGTAGCGGCGCGACGACTCGCTCGCCGTCTTCCACCGAACCCGCGTAGCACGCGCCGATGACCAGGACCGGTTGCCCGTGCACCGACGGCGGAAGGAACGGAGCCGGCGGCGCCATCCGCAGAACGACGATGGTCGTGAGCTCGTCGGGCGCGGTCGCGATGAAGTCGCGGTAGAAGGTCAAGACCTCGCGCGCCCTCGCCGCGGGGTAGAGCGTCACGCCGGCCACGACGATCGGTCCGACGGGGTGCAGACGATACTCGAAGGACGTGACCACGCCGAAGTTTCCACCGGCGCCACGGAGCCCCCAGAAGAGTTCGGCGTGCTCCTCGGCGCTGGCACGAATGAAGTCGCCGTCGGCGGTGACCACATCGGCCGACAGCACGTTGTCGGCGGTCAGTCCGTACCGGCGCATCAGCCAGCCGAGCCCGCCGCCTAACGTGACGCCGGCGATGCCGGTGTGGCTGATGATCCCGCCGGGCGCGGCGAGCCCGAAGGCCTGAGTCTCGCGGTCGAACTCGCCCCAGAGCAGTCCCGGCTCGGCTCGCGCCGTGCGTCCCGCAGGATCGACCCACAGGCCCTTCATCGGTGAGAGGTCAATCACGAGCCCGCCGTCACACGTCGCCGTGCCGGCGACGTTGTGTCCGCCGCCTCGCACCGCAACGAGCAGGTCGTGCTCGCGCGCGAAACGGACGGCGGCCTCCACGTCGGCGACGCCCGCGCATCGCGCGACGAGCATGGGATGACGATCGATTGCACCGTTCCAGATGGCGCGGGCCGCGTCGTACCGGATGTCGCCAGGACGGATGAGCTGTCCGCGGAAATGTTGCGCCAGGTCGGCGAACGCCGCATCGAACACGCTGGCGTCGCGATGCTCCGTCTCGAGCGCTGATCGAGTAGCCATTCGGCACCTCCTTGGGCTCGCAGAATGGCTTCCGGCCGGCCGTGCGCGAAAGCACAAAAAATGGACTTGCGACGCCAGCGGCTCGTTCGCTACCCTCGGAGCACGATGAAGGGGTACGGTCAGTTTTGCCCGGTTGCCAAGGCGGCCGAGATCGTCGCCGAGCGATGGAACCCGCTCGTCCTGCGCGAATTGCTCTGCGGGAGCCGTCGCTTCAACGACCTCCACCGGGGTGTGCCCCTGATGTCGCGTACGCTGCTCGCCGGACGCCTCGAGCAGCTCGAGAACGCCGGCATCGTGCGGAGCGTGGCCCGGCCGGGTGGTCGCGGGCGCGAATACTACCTAACGACGGCTGGTGAGGAATTGCGCCCACTCATCGAGTGTCTCGGCGAGTGGGGTCAGCGGTGGGCCCGTGCTCAGGTCGCCGCTGACGATCTGGACCCGGGCCTGCTCATGTGGGACATCCACCGGCGTGTGAACCTGGAAGCGCTGCCGCCGGATCGAGTCGTCGTGCGCTTCGACTTCCGTGGTGTGCCGGCGACCGCACGTTGCCCGAGAACGTGGTGGCTCGTGCTCGAACGGCACGAGGTCGACCTCTGCCTCAAGGAGCCCGGGTTTCCGGCCGACATCGTGGTCAGCGCCGACGTGCGGACGCTGACACGTGTCTGGATGGGTGACGTGCGGCTGGCCGAGACTGTCCGTGCCGGCCTGATCCGGCTCGATGGGCCGCGGTCGCTCGTTCTCGCCTTTCCGACCTGGTTCGCGCTGAGCGCATTCGCCGGTGTCGAGCGGGTCCGCCGTCGCTAACGGCCGACCTTCTTGAACACGATGCCCCGTGCCCTCCCGTTGCCGGCGTCAAATCCGGTCACATGGCCTTCCGCGTCGCGGCGGAAGACGACCTGGCTCACGGGCAATGTCCCGGAGAACGAATCCCCATTGGTGTGCGTCAGCGCGACCGGTCCGAAGCGACGGTGCCGGATGACGAGTTTCCCGTCCTCGACACTCAGGTCATAGAACGTCTCGAGCTCCTCGCTGAAATAGCGACCGACGAACGCGGCGAGGTCCACCGCTTTCTCGACGACGCGTCGCCCCGGGTGCTGTCCGCCCTGATTGAACGTGATCCCTTCCACCGAGCTGTCCGCTGCCGTGTTGAACGTGATCTGCGCCGGCGCGCCGACCACGTCGAACGACGTCATGGACGTCGGCCGCAGCGGTAGCGTCGGCTGGCCCGGAACCTGGAGTCGCAGCTGGCCGCCCTGCAGTTCCACGGTCAGGAGCATGTTGCCGAGCGTCGTCATCTCGTACTTGCCGGCATAGCGCCGCAGCGTCGCAGCGGGCACGTTGACGCTCCCGCTCGCGGACGCCGTCGTACGCTCGGGCGCCGTCATGTGCTGACCGAAGAAGGCCTCGGCCACGACGTTGGCGATTCCTCCGGGAACGCCCTGGTAGTTGCTGAACACGACGTACCCGGCATCCAGGTCGGGGTAATACACGAACGTGGAGCTGTGCGCGATGTCGTTGCCGCCGTGTTGCCATCGCTTCAGGCCGCGGGTCGAGTCGAGGAACACGCCGTAGCCGTAGTTCGATGGCTTTCCGTCGTTGAGCACGAACGAGGTCGTCATCTCCTTGATCACCGCCGGCCCGCCCAGCTCCCCCGTCTTGAAGTTGTGAAACCACTTCGCGACGTCGCCCGGCGTCGTGTAGATGCCGCCCGCGCCCGCGGCGCCGTGGAGGTCCCGCACCTCGCGGAAACCGCCCTCTCCGGGGATGTACCCGACCGACCGGCCGGGTATGATCTGGCCCGGATTCGCGCGCACCCACGTCTTCGTCATGCCTAACGGCAGGAACACCTCGTCGCGCATCCACTCCGGAAACGGGCGGCCGGTGACTCGCTCCAGCACGATGGTCGCCAGGCTGAACGCCGAGTTGTTGTAGTTGAACTCCGCGCCGGGCTCGTTCTGCAACGTCGGCTGCCGGTTGATCACCTTGATGACTTCGTCCGGCGCGATGTAATCGCCCTCCAGCACCTGACGCCCCTCGATGATCAGCGTGTTGATGAACTCGCGGTAGCCGGTGGTATGCGAGAGCAGATGACGCACCGTGATCTTCTTGCCAAAGTCCTTGAGCTCGGGAATGTGTTTCCGGACATCGTCGTCGAGAGAGAGCTTGCCTCGCGATGCCAAGAGGGCGAGCGCGAACCCGGTGAACTGCTTCGACGAGGAGCCGATGTTCGTCGGCGTCTCCGCCGTGAACGGCATCCCGTAGGTCAGATTCGCGGCGCCATATCCCTTCACGAACGCCACCTTGCCGTCCTTGATCACTCCGACCACGGCTCCTGGAGTGTCCTTGTACAGCTGCGCGGCGGCCTGGTCCACCTTGCCTTGCGGTGTTGTCGCCACCGGCTCCGAGCGCGTGAGCTGCACACGCACGGCGCCACCCTTGCCCGCGGTCGCCGGCGTCACCTCGACCGTGTACCGGCCCGCCGAATCCGTGGCGAACGCGAACGTCTCGGGGCCGCCTCGCCCCACCCGCGCGGCCCGCTGCACCCGCCTTCCTCCCGGCCCCGTGACGGTCACCGTTGCATCCGCCCCGTCCTGATCCACTCGGCCGGCGACGAAGTGGCGCTTCGCCAGATTCAGCTCGTATCGCAGCGTATCGTTCGCTGCCATCGTCGCGCGTACGGGGGTTCCGACCCGCAGCCGCGTCGCGTCTTGAGCGCCGACGCCGCCGGCGCAGAGGAGAAGGAGCGCGACAACGCCCGTGATGCTGGCTTTCATGACTGGTCCCTGGTAGGTGGCGGCCTCCGGCGAGGAGGACCGAGCTCTCGTGTTGTATACAATTTTGGTATACCGCACGACGCTGCGCAACACACGGCTGCGCCTACCATCCGCTCGATGTACGAACCTGCCTCACCCCTGGTCTCCGCGTTCGAGCGCCTCCGTATCCCTGCCGAGCAGTCCTGACCGTCGTCGCTCGAGGTAGCGGCGGGCCGCCGGGTCGGTCGTGAGCGAGATGGCGCGCTCGTAGGCCTGTACCGCCTCCGCCGCGCATCCGGCCTCGGCGAGCAGGTGCGCGCGGGTGACCCACGCCGGCTGGAAGCGGCACGCGGCATCGTCCGTGATCGCGTCGAGCACGTCGAGCCCTGCCGTCGCGCCCTCCACCCGCCCCACCGCTGCGGCGTTAGCCACGCGGGCGCCGAGCGTCGGCGCAATCAACACCAGCGCTTCATGAAGAGTCCGGAGCGCGCGCCAGTCCGTCACGCCGGACGACGCCCGCGCACAGTGGACCGACTGAATCGCCGCCTCGAGCTGAAAGCGCCCGATCCGACCGAGCGGGCGCGCCCGATGCAGGTACCCCTCGCCGAGCGCGATCAGCTCGCTGTCCCAGCGCGAGCAGTCCTGCGCGTCGAGCGGCACGAACTCGCGGGCCGTTAGGCGCGCGGGGCGACGCGCGAGCGAAAGCGAGATGAGCGCGGCGAGGCCCAGCGCCTCAGGCTCGTCAGGGAGCAGGTCCGCAAGCGTGGTAGCGAGGTAGTGCGATTCGTCGGCAAGGGAACCGCGCGGCTCGGTGCCGGCAACGAGCGGGAAGTCGATCGCGTAGGCGCCGTAGATCGCCTCGAGCACAGGAGCGAGACGAGCCGGCATGTGGCCGCGTTCGGGCACGACGAAGGGGATGCGTGCGTCACGGATACGACGCTTCGCGCGCACCAGTCGCTGGGCCATCGCGCTCGGCGGAACGACGAAGGCGCGCGCGATCCTCTCGGCGTCGAAGCCGAGTACCGTTTGGAGCATGAGCGGCGTGTGCGCGGACGGGTCGATCGCCGGATGGGCGCAGACGAACAGCAGCGCGAGCCGCCGGTCGGGAATGGCGTCGGGGTCGAGCTCGGGAACGACGGGCAGCACGCCGTCGCGTTCCACCTCATCGAGCGGGTCGGCCAGCCGGTAGGCCGCCGAGCGGCGGAGATCCTGGCGGCGATTGCGCGCCACGGCGAGGAGCCAGGCGCTGGGGTTGCTGGGAATGCCGGTCTCCGGCCACGAGCTCAGCGCCTCCGCGAACGCATCGGCGAGACAGTCTTCGGCGACCTGAATGTCGCCGTCCCTGGCAGCGAGGATGGCGAGCAGGCGACCGTAGGCGGCACGCGCCACGTCCTCGGCGCGTGCCGCGGCCTCGCCGGTCATGAACGAAACCGTCTCAAGCGGCGGCGGCCCACGCGCCCTCGACGAATCGGACGGCCGAGGGCCGAATCTCCACCGTGCCCCACTGGGCTGCCGGGCATTTCTCGGCCCAGGCGATCGCGGCGTCGAGATCGGGGACGTCCAGCATGAAGATGCCCGCGAACGCTTCCTTCGTGTCAGCGAAGGGGCCGTCCTGCACCCGAAGCTTGCCCTGTCTCACCGACACGCTGGTGGCGCTGGCGACGGTCTGGAGGACTTCGGCGGAGCGAAGGACACCCGCATCGTCGAGCGCCTTGGTATAGGCCTGGAAAGCGGCCATGCCGGCGTTGAGCTCCGCGTCGGTGAGAGCGGGGACGGGCGGCTGCTGGTAATGGATGAGCAGGGCGTAACGCATTGTCGGATGTCCTTTCCCGTATGGGTGGATGGTAGTGGGCATCGCTATGACGAAACAGCGGGGACGAAATCGACCGCCCCCACGAATCCGTATCGGCCTGCGCCCGAGTCACGAACACCAGAGATCGCCCGGCACGTTGATTTGCCACCGACTCGCTCGAGGATGCGTTGAGAAAGTCCACGGCCCCGCAACGACTCGTCGTTGCGGGGCCGTGTCATGCGCCCTGGGGTGCAGGTGGACTACGACGCGATGTTCGCGCAGATGGCATACGCTCCCACGATCGGCGTATTGCCGCCCAGGTTATCGATCCACACGTACCACGTGTTCTCGTCATCGGGGAAGTTTCGCTGGACCCGGCCCACCATGGGATCGACCTTGTAGCCACCCCCAATGACCTTCTTGCCCGCGGGACAGTGCGCTTGCACGATCTCGCCCATGTTGCCGAAGGCGTTCTCCACCTCCACGGTCACCACCTCGTAACCGGAGATCCCGGCGGGTCCCGTCGGGCCCTGCGCTCCCGACGGCCCGGCCGGACCGGGCTGACCCGCCGCGCCCACGGGCCCTTGCGCACCCTGAGG
>DASURJ010000895.1:0-6784 GCA_036280115.1 Gemmatimonadaceae bacterium | reverse complement strand
CGGTGGCGCTCAGGCGCGTGTCGAAGAAGAGCCGGTGCCCGAGCCGCGCGGCGGCGGTGTCGTCGGCGACGCGGTTGGACGGGTCGGCGGGAAGGGGTTTGAGGCTCGCGAGCGAGAGGCTCGCGAGCATCTCGCGGTCGGCCGCGGACCAGGGGGCTTCTGTCTCCGCGTGCGTGAGCGCAACGGTGGCGGTGACGAGAGCCGTGGCAACGATCGTAACCCGCATGGCGCGAATGGAGCGCATGGACTGTCCTCGGCGCGTGGTTACAGCTTCAGGTTGAACGTCACCGAGTCGTCGCCTAAGGCACTCGCGACGCGGAACTTCACCACCCACCAGCCGCCCATGTTGAACTTCATGCCGTCCACGATATGCTCGCCGTTGCCGACGTGCTTCGTGACGCGCGGCTTGGTTGGCAGACCATGCCCGTGTTGCGGCATTCCGCCATCCACGACGATGGTCGCGCTGTCGACCGGCGTGCCTTCGGCAGTCTCGAGGCGCAGGCGCCACGAGTGCAGGCGACCGACGCGAATGGAGTCCTTGACAGGCTGGATCGTGCCGCGATAGACGCCGCGGCTGCTGAGCTGCGTGCGGGAGTAATCGAGGTCTCTTGGGGCTTCCTTCATGAACAGCATGCAGCCGGTGATCGACAGCGCGGCCGCAGCGGCAATCGAAAGGGCGAAGCGTTTCATGGTCCGATCCTCCATATGAGTGCTGTTCGCTGGCCGACCCTCACGGGTTGACGCGAACGTTGTTTGGGTACGCATCCGATCTCGCCGGAGCGTGGGCGTACAGTACTCATCGGAGTGCGGCCGCCACTTGAACGAATGGGCTAACCTTCCGGCGCCGCGTCGTTCGGTGCGGTTGCGAACGCGGCTTCCCCCCGCCAGTATGCGTGGAACCCCCGTTTGCAGCGCGCGTGGCAGCTCGTCGCCGCAGGGCACAACCTGACCACCGCGGCCCACGGAGCGGGGTTCGCGGACTCGGCGCACCTGACCCGTACGTCACGTCGCATGTCGGCATTCCGCCGGTAGCGCTAAACCTCGAAAGCGGTTCCTGATCCGGAGCGGAGGGCACGCATGCGAGGTCGCGGTGCGGGCGGACCCGGGAGCGCGGGCGCCGGTCGGATCTACATCTGGAACGGCGGAAGCCTGCTGATCGGACAGAGTCGGCAGCCGACGGACGTCCACGCCCACCACGCAGTTCAGATCGCGCTGACCCCTGGTCCGGCGATCCGGTTTCGGTCGGACACCGGCGGCTGGCGCGAGTACCGCGGGGTCGCCATTACCCCGGACTACCCGCATGCATTCGACGGCTTGAACGAGACTGTCGCCCACGTCTTCGTCGAGCCCGAATCGCGAGAGGGGCGAGCGATCATGGAGCGACTCGGTGAGTCGGGCATCGTCGCGATCGAGCCGCGAGATGACAGTGCGGTGATCCGTGATCTCTTTGCGGCGTGGGCGTCGACGCGCGACGACGGGACGATGATCGCGGCTGGCCAGACGGTGATCACGCACCTCGCCGGCGGAGTGGAGCCGGCGACGCCCGTGGACGATCGCGTGGCGCGTGCGCTGACCTACATCAAAGGTCACATCGGCCGAGCGATCACGCTGGAGGAGGTCGCGGCGGCGGTGAACCTGTCGCCGAGCAGGTTCCGGCATCTTTTCGTCGCGGAGACTGGCATGGCGCTACGGCCGTACATCCTCTGGCTGCGATTTCAGAAGGCGTGGACGCTCATCTCGGAGGGGCAGAACCTCACCGCGGCCGCGCACGGGGCCGGGTTCGCGGACTCGGCGCACCTCAGTCGCACGTCGAGGCGGATGTTCGGGATCCCGCCGGTCGCGCTCCAGGTCGAGAAATAAGGGGTCAGAGTCCTAACGCATCGTTCTGTTGCGTCGCAACAGAACGATGCGTTAGGACTCTGACCCCTTACGAATCAGTTCGCGCCCCCGGCCGGAGCCACCACGGCCGGCCTGTTGGCTGATGGTGTGACATGCCGTGTCCACCACTCGGCCGCCTCTCGGTCACCCCAGGGCTCGACGTCGCGCGAGACCTCCTCCAGCGCCCGGTTCAGCGCCGCGGCACTCGGCGTTCGCGCCGCCGGGTCCTTCGCGAGGCACGCGAGGATCGCATCATCCAGCGACGGCGGGATCCGCTGCGAGGCCCGCTGCGACGGCGGCACGGGCTTGTCCTCGATGTGCTTGACCATGAGGCGCATGGTGTTATCCGCCTCGAACACGAGCCGGCCGGTGAGAAGAAAGTAGCCGACGCAGCCTAACGCGTATATGTCCGCGCGCGCATCCACGTCTTCCCCGAGCGCGAGCTCGGGTGCCATGTAGGCCGGTGTCCCGAGTGCCAGCCCGGCGGCGGTGATCAAGGACTCATCCGGGCTCGATTTCCTGACTGGTTTCACGAGCCCGAAATCGAGCACCTTGACGAAATCGTAGCGAACGCCGGCGCGCCCGACGTGAATGTTCGCTGGCTTGATGTCCCGGTGCACAAGGTCCGCCTGGTGTGCCTCCTCGAGCGACTCGCAGACCTGTCGAAGGACGTGAATCGCTCGCCCGGGGGGCAGCGGGCCGTGTTCCCTGACGAGAGACTCGAGGTCCATCCCCTCGAGCATCTCCATCACGTAATAGAGCGTCCGGTCTTCGGTCACACCGAAGTCGTACACTTCGACGGTATGGGGCGACCTCAGGTTCGCTGCGGCTTCCGCCTCGCGGGAGAAGCGCTTCACGGCGAGTTGTGCCGCATCGCTGTCGCTCGCGCCAAGCGTCTCAGGACGAATCAGCTTCACCGCTGCGGGGCGCGCGAGCATGGTGTGCGTTGCTCGGTACACCTCGCCCATGCCGCCACGCCCCAGCAAGTCACCGAGCCGGTAGCTCCCCATCTCGCGCGCCTTCGTGACCTGTCGTCCGAGCTGCGTCACGACGTGCGAGATCACGCCAGCGACACCGACGAGCAGGTAGTCCGGGTAGTGCATGACGAACACGTTGCTCGCGGCGCCGAAATCCCATGCGCCGGACGCGCGCGCGATGAGCATGCCGATCGGATTCATCGAGACGGCGATGAGCGCGGCGATCATGGTCTTCTTCGGCGGCGTGGGCACGATGGCCGCGAACATCAGTACTACCGCACCAATCCACGAGAGCTCCGGCCTGATGCTCAGGCTCTCGGGCATCCGCCCCCAGTTGAAGACGATACTCACGTGGAACATGACGCCGAGCGCGAATGCCATGAGGACCATGAAGACGAGACCGAGGTCCAGGCTGCGTTCGGGGTCCTTCGCGCGGCGCGTGTACGCGTAGAACGCGAGGGAGAGGAGGATGCTCGCCGCAGCGATGGCGTCGACGGGCAGCATGAGCGATCGCCACCGCGTGTCGCCCGGCGGGCTGTTGATGCGTAGCGTGAGGTGGCCGAGAACGGTCCCGAGCAGCCAGAGCGCGCCGCCGAGCACGGAGAGGATGCCGAGGCGCGTGGACGCGTCCCGGACGAGATCGGGCGGAAGCGACCGCTGGCGTCCCCGCGAGTCGCGGGACGTCTGCGGGGGGCTGATTGGGTGAGGAGGAATCAGCTGCGGCGCGGGCATGGCCGCATTCTACGCTGGCTTGATCGGGTTCGGCAGAATGACCTATAGACGCGCACGGCCTGAACTGCGCAGGGCCCGAACGGCGAAGGGCCCTACGCTTCAACTGCCCTGCGGCGTTCGGGCCCTGCGCCCCTAAAGGCCCTGCGCCGTCACGAGGGGTCTAGTCCCGCAGAAAATGGCAGGTATATCCGCCAGGATTCTTCTGCAGATAATCCTGGTGGTAATGTTCCGCCGGGTACCACTTTGCCTCGGGGACGATCTCGGTCACGATCGGGCGCTGCCACTTCCCCGACGCGCTCACCCGCGCCTTGACCCGCTCCGCCGCCTCGCGCTGCTCGGGCGACGAATAGAAGATCGCCGAACGATACTGCGTGCCGACGTCGTTACCCTGACGGTTCAGGGTCGTGGGGTCGTGCAGGCGGAAGAACCACTCCTCGAGCAACGTCTCGTAGCTCAGCACGGAGGGGTCGAAGACGATTCGCACCGCCTCGGCATGGCCGGACTTGCTGTCGTGCGTGTCGTGGTAGGTCGGGTTCTCGAGCCATCCGCCCGTATAGCCGACGTCGGTGTCCAGGACGCCGGGCACGGCACGGAGGATCTCCTCGACGCCCCAGAAGCAGCCGCCCGCGAGGATTGCGACTTCGGTCTGCCGGCCGGCGGCGTTAGGTGCGGGGGGCGGAGAATTGCGGATGTCTGTGCTCATAGTCTGGTCGGTGCTGTCGCTAGAGGAAGACGCGGCGGATGCGTTCGGTTCCCGCGGTCGCGTCGCCACCCGAAACCTACTCGCCGGATGAGCCCGAGCCCTGCCCGATGAGGGACGAGGGGATGGGAGGGATCGCTCCGAGACCGGGACCCGCCCTCGCGCCGGGACGCGATTGATACCTAAGCCAGCGCCCGCTACTGCGGAGTCGTCGGTGTCAATCGCGCAGCCGCTCGAAGACCCCCTCGGGGCGGTTCTTCCGGACGTTGTCCCAAGTGAAGCTTCGGCCGTTCATCGCGATGTACACCCCGGGCGGCAGAGCTTGCACGAACGAGAGCGCGCTGCCGAGGTTGAATAGACCGTCCGAGCTGCCGAACGCATACGGGACCATAGCGCCGGTCAGGACCACCGTCTTGCCAGACACTCCCTGCGCAATGGCTCCGGCGGTCTCGACCATGGTGTCAGTACCGTGCGTGATGACGATGCACTTCTCCGCGCAGTCCCGACACGCGGCAACGATCGCGGACCGTTGCGTCTCCGTCATGTCGAGGCTGTCCACCATCATCAGGGTTTCGACTTCGACCTCCACCTCGCACCGGCCCCGGCGCAGCATCTCGGGCACGTGGGTGTTTCGGAAGTAGAGACGTCCGGTCAGCTCGTCGTACTCCTTGTCGAACGTCCCGCCGGTAACGAAGACGCGAACACTCATGCGGTATGCCCTGGTCCTGGAGTGGATGACCGCGTCGTGCGCAGGCGCGACGCCGTTGTGCGCCTAACGTGACCCGTCGGTGCGCGGCGGGATGATCGTCATCTGCGCAAGCTCCGCGGCTCCGAACGGCGGAGCGGACGCGGCGCGGACACCAGCGCGGCTCATCAGAATGGCGAGCACAGAAAGCACCAGCGCGGCGATCGCCAGGAACGCCAGGATCCCGATGACAATCGGGTTTGCCTCGAGGAACATGCGCTGAGAGTCGTGGTTGACGGCCGCGGGCGGTGGTCGAGCCTCGTGCCGGTTGGTGTTCACCGCGTCGAAAGATGTCGCCCCCCGGCGAGCTCTGCCACACGACGAAGCCAGCTCGAGGGGAGAGTCTGCGGCGCGGTGGCCGGCGGGGCTCGCTGCGCAATTCGGCGAACAACTTCCATGAACCACAACCCTCGCAGATCATGGATCCCGAAGAGCGCCGTATCCGCGTCGCCCGAGCGGCACCGCGCCCAGGCGTCACCAGCGACGAGCGGTCGCGAGCGGGGTCCCCTGCAGCTCGAGAATGCGATCGAGCATTCGATCGAGATGGCGAATGTGCGATTCCCACCGCCGGTCGTCGGGCTGGCCGAGTTCCTCGAGACGTTGCGCGCGACTCCGGTCAGCGCTCGTTGACCCGCGGCGAGAGCCGAAGGTGGAGCGACGCGTACGCACGCCACGGCCGCCACGCTTCAGCACGGTGCTCCAGGTCGCGAGCGCTCCTGACCTCGGCAGCGCGCTGCACGACGCGATCGGAGGGCGAGAACGCGTCCGGCCACTGTAGCGCGCTGGCGACGATGGTCGTGGCCACGCGATCGCCGACGCCGTCGATGGCGGCGAGCGTGCGATGCGTCGCGTTGACGTCGCTTCCAGGCTCCAGCGACAACGTGCGATCGCCAACCATGCGAGCGATGGTCGCGAGGGCCGAGGCCTGGGCGCTGGGAACGCCAAGGCTCACGAGGCCGCCGGCTCCCACATCGGCGACGCGTTCGGCGCTCGGGCTCAGATGCGTGAGCGGCGCGCTCGAGGAATCGGCCGGATCACCGAGAGTGGCAACCACGCGGCGAATCGTCTCGAGCGCGCTAACATCTCGGCCAGAACGGCGAAGTACGAGCGCGAGCGCGGCTTCGAATCCGTCGAACGCGCCAGGCATGCGGAGACCGGGCAGGTGCCGCACGAAAGCGTCGAGGCCACTCTGCGCGAGGTGGGCGTCGATCACCGTGGGCTCGGCGTCCAGGTCGAACAGGCGGCGGAGCCGAGCGAGGATGGGCATGAGCACGGGGAGGAGCGCCGGCGACACCTCGACGGTGAGGCACGAGTTTTTCTCGGGCCTGCGTCGGTTGCCGTTAGGCAGCGCCGCGCTGACGAACACGATGCCGGTTCGCCCGTCGAGCCGGACGGTTCGTCCGTAGCGCTTGCCGTCGTTGTACTCGACGCCCGGCATCGTTCGCTCTCTCAGCGTGCGAAGGAGTACATCCCAGGCGAGCGGCGCGCGGTACGCGAGCGTGAGGCGCAAGAGTTCCCCGCCTGTCGTCGCCGTGGCCACGTCACCTCCCGGGCGCGCGGTCCGCATCGCACGCGAGTCGCCCGACCGCTGGTTGCCGCGCAGGGCCGTGGGCGACATGCGGTACCGCTCGCGAAAGACCGCGTTGAACCGGCGGAGGCTCTGGAATCCGCTCGCGTACGCGACGCGCGTCACCGAGAGGGTCGTGTCGGCGAGGAGTCGCTTTGCCAGCAACATCCGATGAGTCTGTGCAA
>DASURJ010000894.1:0-2359 GCA_036280115.1 Gemmatimonadaceae bacterium | reverse complement strand
TTATGCTCGCTGGGTCTCGGCGTTCGCCGCGACGTCGGGGGGGCGCCAGCTGCGGTGGGACAAGTTCGATCACGACACGTGGCGCGTGCACACCGGCGGCGCTCGAAACGTCACGGTGCGCTTCGACTACCTCGCGGACTCGCTCGACAACGCGATTGCGTGGGCGAACGGCAACTTCGTGTTCTTCAACGGCACGAACGTCTTCATGTACCCCGACGGACGCCCGGCGGAATTCGCCGCCACGGTTTCCGTGAAGACAGAGTCGACGTGGAACGTAACGACGGGGATGAAGGCAACCGGCGCCGCGCGAACCTACACCGCGCCTAACTACCACGACCTCATCGACATGCCGTTCTTCATCGGTGAGTACGACGTGGACAGTCTCCAGATCGAGAACACCTGGGTGCGCATGGCGTCGTGGCCGAAGGGCACCTTACAGGGCGAGGCGCGTGCGACGTTCTGGGACCATCAGAAGAAGATGTTCCCGCCCATGATCGCCATCTTCGGCGACAAGCCGTTCGACACGTACACGACACTGCTCGTATTCGACTCGACCTCCGCGGGGGGGAGCGCGCTGGAGCACCAGAACTCCCACGTCGGCATCTACACGCCGCTGATCGTGCACAGCATCCTCTTCCCGTCGATCACGGCGCACGAGATCGTTCACGCGTGGAACGTGAAGCGACTACGGCCGGCCGACCTCGTCCCATATCGGTATGCGCAGCCGCAGCCGACCACGTGGCTGTGGGTGAGCGAGGGCATCACCGATTACTACGCCGACGTCGTGCTCGCACGCGCCGGGATCATCGACTCCACCGGCTTCGTGATCCTCACGCAGGGCAAGATCGATGAAGTGAACGCCGTGCCGCCGGTGGCGCTCGAGGACGCGTCGCTATCGACGTGGATCCATCCGACCGACGGCACCGGGTACATCTATTATCAGAAGGGATCCCTGGCGGGATTGCTGCTCGACATTCTGATTCGTGACGCGAGCGACAATCAAAGGAGCCTCGACGACGTATTTCGGGAGCTCTATCGAGCGACGTACAAGCAGCGCTTCACGGGATTCACGTCCGAGCAGTGGTGGGGCGCCGTGAGGCGCGCCGCGGGAGGCAGGTCGTTCGACGAGTTCAACGCGAAGTACATCGATGGCCGCGACCCGTTCCCATACGCGTCGGTGCTCCCGCTCGGCGGACTGCGCCTCCAGGTGGACACGATTCGTGAGCCGCGGCTCGGCGTCGCGAGCCTCCCGGATTCGGCGGGCGTTCGCGTCGCGCAGGTGAGTCCGGGAAGCCCGGCTGACTCGGCGGGAATCCAGGAAGGGGATTATCTGTTGCAGGTGGGCGACATCGCGGTTCGCGACCAGACGTTCGGGGAGCAGTTCCGTGAGCGATACGCCAACGCCGAGGGACAGTCGCTGCCGGTGCGCATCCGCCGCGACGATCGGATGATGGATCTGCAGATCCGCGTGCGGCTCGCGCCACGCGTCGAGCAGCGGCTCATCATCGATCCATCGGCGTCGCCGAAGGCGGTCCGGATCCGGAAAGGCATTCTCGAGGGGACACGCTGACAGCAGAACCAGCGCAAAAGCGCTGTTCTCGTAGTTCCTGACGTGTCGCTGACAATCGTCGGCGTCGCGATGTAAGCATCAGTTGCCCGAATGGCCGCCGAGCGTGTAGCGTGCGGACATGTCGGATTCCGGTCTGCCGCGCACAACGCGGTCGAGAACCAAGTCGCTCGTCGCGATCCTGATGCTCACGGTCGCGCTCGCGGCGTTCCTGGCGTACGAAGCGTGGGACGCGGCGCGCTCGCACCGCGCGACCGCCGAGCGCGCCATTGCCGACTACGCGAGCTTCGCCGCGTGGGAGTTCTCCGTCAGCGCCAAGGAGGCGCTGTACTCGACGTTGGCGTGGGCGTTCAGCCCGACCGCCGCGCTCGACGCTCAGGATCTCGATGGGCCGCTTCCGTCGCCAGCCATCCTCGATCAGAAGAAATCCTCACACCTTCTTTGCGCGCGCGATTCCTCGCGGTACTTCTTCCGCCTCGACCTGCGCGACGCGTCGTTCACGACGGCAGGCGCGACGCCGCAGGAGGCGGTGCGTCGCTGGCTGCTCGACACGCTCCCGGCCAACGCGAAGACGTACAAGCCGGACTGGGTCTACGAGGTCATCTCGGGCACCGTCGACGGAAAACCGCGCGCTGTCGTCTACCAGCTGAAGCGGGACCGCGCGGGCCGCGCAGCGGTTGCCTATGGGTTCGAGCTGTGCTTCGCGCAGTTCGCGGCGGCGGGGCTCAACAAGGTGATGCGGCATTACGCCATCCTGCCGCCATCACTCACGGGCGGCGTGCCGAACGACTC
>DASURJ010000893.1:0-4348 GCA_036280115.1 Gemmatimonadaceae bacterium | reverse complement strand
GATGAGGGGATGAGAGACATCATCCTGAGTGACTGAAAGCTCCGCTCGCCGGAACGTGACTGAAGGGGGAGCGGCCGCTCGGGACGCCACTCACCCTGAGAGCAGTTCCCCATCAGTTACGGCCCCGGCGCGAGGGCGCGTCCCGGACGGGGAGCGATCTCTCTCATCCCCCTCATCCCCTCATCCGTTATCCCCCTCCGTTCTGGATGCCGAAGCGGCGCGGCCTCGCGCGACGCGGCGCCGGTGCAGAGCCGTCATCCGGCCCTTTCGGCTTGTTCCGCGTCATCGCCGTTCCGACCGGCCCGCGCGCGCCGTGCCGTACGCCGAGATGGTCCTTGCTGCTGGCTGTTAGCTGCGTCCTCTCCTTGACGATCGCCTGAGGCGCGCCTAACTTACGGCCTCACAATGCGGTAAGTAGAGCGAAGATGCTCTCACCCTCTGGCCTCCCACGGACGTCGACTGGGGAGTGCTACAGGAGTTCTCGAAGAACGCCATCCCCGGACGGGGCTGGCGCGAAGCGGGCTCCACACGGGGGTCCGCATTTTTTTTGGTCGGTCACCAATCCGTTCACGGTCCGGCCTGTCTCTCTCTTGGAGCACGAGCTATTCAGGACAACACGAAGCGCGTCCGCGTCAATCGTCAAATCCGCATCAGTCCCCTTCGCGTCATCGCTGCCGACGGTAGCCAGATGGGGATCCTGGATCTGGATGCCGCGCTGGCGGCCGCACAAGAGCAAGGGTTGGATCTGGTCGAAGTCGCGCCGATGGCGAGGCCCCCCGTTGTTCGCATCATGGACTACGGGAAGTTCAAGTTCGAACAGGCCAAGATGGCCCGCCAGGCCAAGAAGAAGCAGCACGTGATCCACCTCAAGGAGGTCAAGTACCGCCCGGGGATCGAGGATCACGACTTCGAGACGAAGACACGACACGCCCGCCGCTTCCTGGGAGAAGGCAACAAGGTCAAGGTCACCCTCATGTTCCGCGGTCGGCAGATCGCGCATCCCGAGCTGGGGAAGGCCGTGGTCGACCGGGTCGCCGCCGAACTCGCCGACGTCGCGAAGATCGAGAGCGATCCGAAAATGGAAGGCAAGTCGATGACGATGATTCTCACGCCGAAATAGCCACTCTGCGAGCGCGTGTTATGCCGAAAATGAAAACCCACAAGGGCGCAAAAAAGCGCTTCTCGGTCACGGGAAGCGGCAAGGTGAAGCGCAACAAGGCCTACAAGAGCCACATCCTCACCAAGAAAACCTCCAAGCGGAAGCGCAACCTCCGTCGCAGCGCGACGGTCGCCACGAATGGAGAAGCCAAGAACCTCAAGCGGCTGCTTCTCGCCTAAGGAGGAACTCCGATGCCACGCGTCAAGTCGAACGTCGTGCGCCTGAAGCGCAAGAAGAAAATCATGAAGGCTGCTCGCGGTGCGTTCGGCGCACGGAGCAAATTGTGGCGCCCCGCCAAGGAGACCGTCGAGCGCGGCTGGCGTTATGCCTATCGCGATCGCCGCAACAAGAAGCGCGACTTCCGTCGCCTCTGGATCACGCGCATCAACGCCGCGGCGCACCAGAACGACATGAGCTACAGCGTGTTCATGAACGGCCTCAAGAAGGCCGGGATCGAAGTCGACCGGAAGATCCTCGCCGATCTCGCCGTGCATGATCCCGCCGCGTTTACCGCGCTCGTCGACAAGGCGCGGTCGGCGCTGAGCGCGGCGTAATCGCAAGGACAGGAAGACGGCACACGGAGCTCGGCAGTCCGGGCCCCCGCCACCTGAAAGCCGCGGCGGCAGCATGACCTAGCGTCATTGCTGCCGCCGTTTCCGTTGCCGCTATCGACTCCCGACTACCGTCCATCGACACGCCCATTGTGAGACTACAGGAATACGTCGCCAACGCCGAACGCCTGGAACGCGAGCTGGCCGAGCGGCTTGCCGCCATCGACCCGGCAACGCGCATCGACGCCGTGAAGGGGCAGCTCCGAGACTGGCGCGCCCAGCTCGACCAGCTGCAGAAGTCGATCACCGCCGTGCCCCCGGACGAACGGCGTGACGCCGGCATCGCGCTCAATCGCGTCCGCAAACGCTTCGACGACGCCATGCAGGCGCGCGAAGCCGCCGCCCCGGCGCACGCGCCTGACATCGCGGCCGACCTCACCATGCCGGCGCGCCACCCGTGGCGCGGCGGACGACACCCCGTCACGCTCGTCATTCGTGAGATCGAAGAGATCTTCCGCGAGCTGGGGTTCACCGTCGCGTTAGGCCCCGAAGCCGAGACCGAGTGGTACAACTTCGGCTCGTTGAACTTCCCGGCCGACCATCCCGCACTCGACGCGCACGACACGCTCTACCTCGGCCCCGGGACGCTCCTGCGCACGCACACCTCTCCGGTACAGGTCCGCACGATGCAGCGATGGGCACCGCCCATCCGCGTCCTCGCGCCGGGCAACGTGTACCGGCGCGACTTCTTCGATCCGTCCCACGCGCCAATGTTCTCGCAGCTCGAGGGGCTGTCCGTCGATGACGGCGTGAGTTTCGTCGATCTCAAGGCCACGCTCACGAACTTCGCGCGCCGGTTCTTCGGCAGCGCGCGCACGCGGTTCCGTCCGAGCTTCTTCCCGTTCACCGAGCCGTCCGCCGAGATGGACGCGCAGTGCGGCGTGTGTGGCGGCTCGGGCTGTCCCACCTGCAAGGGAACGGGGTGGATCGAGATCCTCGGCAGCGGCATGGTGCACCCGGCGGTGCTCGCAGCCGCCGGAATCGACAGCGAGCGCTATACCGGCTGGGCCTTCGGGATGGGGCCCGCGCGGATCGCACTGGCGCGCTACGCCATTCCCGACATCCGACTCCTCTATGACGCCGACGTGCGGTTCCTGGAGCAGATCGCCCGATGAACGTTTCGTATAACTGGCTGAAGGATTTCGTCGACTTCGATCTCACGCCCGCGGCGCTCCGCGACCTCCTCACCGCGCGCGCCGCGACGGTCGACGCCGTCGAAACGCTACGCGACGACCTGCGCCCCTTCGTCGTCGCGCGCGTGGTCGAGGCCGCGCGGCACCCCGACAGCGACCGCCTCTCCGTGACGAAGGTCGATGCCGGTACCGGCGAGTTGCTCGACGTGGTGTGTGGCGCCCCGAACGTGCAGGCCGGAAAGCTCTACCCGTTCGCGAAGACCGGCACCAGGATGCCGGGCGGCCTCGTCATCGAGCGACGGAAGATTCGCGGTGCCGTCTCGAACGGCATGCTCTGCTCGGCGCGCGAGATCGGTCTCGGCGAAGACCAGGATGGTATCCTGGAGCTCGACGTCGACGTGCCGCCCGGAACTCCGCTCCTGGCCGCGCTGCCGTCCATCTCCGATGCGAGACTCGTTGTCGACGTCGGCGCCAACCGGCCGGATTTGCTGTCGCATCTCGGTATCGCGCGAGAAGTGGCCGCTGCGCTCACCAAACCGCTCGAGCTGGAGCGTGCCGCGCTCGGACACGCCGGTAGCCCGGCGAGTGCGGTCGCCATTGAGACAGTGCCCACCGAAGGGTCCACGGGCGGCGTCACGGTGCGAATCGACGACGTCGACGGCTGTCATCGCTACCTCGGGGTCGTGGTCCGCGGAGTCCGCGTGGGCCCGAGCCCGGAATGGCTCGTCCGCCGACTCGAAGGCGCGGGAGTCCGATCGATCAACAACATCGTCGACATCACGAACTTCATGCTGCTGGGGTTCGGGCAGCCGATGCACGCGTTCGACGCGGCGAAGCTCGGTGGGCCGGCGATCGTCGTCCGGCGCGCCAAGCCCGGAGAGAAGCTGGTCACACTCGATGGCGTGGAACGGGCGCTCGAGCCGGGCATGTGCGTGATCGCCGACGCGGACCGTGCGCAGGCCCTGGCCGGCGTCATGGGCGGTCGGGACACCGAGGTCACGCCGGACACGACGGATATTCTGCTCGAGGTCGCAGCATTCAACCCGCGGCGCACACGACAGATGCGTCGCGCACTCTCGCTTTCTACTGAAGCCAGCTACCGCTTCGAGCGAGGGACCGACGCCGCGTCCGCGCCGACGCGACTCCAGCACGCCGTGACGCTGATCGTGGCGCTTGCCGGCGGCACCGCCGAATCCGCGGTGGATGTACACCCGGCCGCGAAGGCACCGTCGCCGGTCAACGTGCGCGCCGCGCGCGTGAAGCAGGTGCTCGGCGACCCCGTCTCCGCGGCGCGCGTGGTCTCGCTGCTTCGGTCCATCGGGTTCGCCGCGCATATCCGTCCGGGCACCGAGATGCTCGACGAGAACGAGGAGGTCGTGGTCGAGCCTCCCACATGGCGTCCGGACGTCACCGCGGAAATCGACGTCATCGAAGAGATCGCGAGG
>DASURJ010000892.1:0-2315 GCA_036280115.1 Gemmatimonadaceae bacterium | reverse complement strand
TCGATCGCGCATACCGCGCCATCGCGCAGCGCTACGATGCCCGGTACGGCGGCTTCGACGGCGCGCCGAAGTTCCCGCAGGCGATGACGCTCGACTTCCTGCTCCGGTATTCGCGCCGTACGGGCACGGACTACCCGCTCGAGATGGCTGCGACGTCGTTCCGCCGCATGGCCCGCGGCGGGATCTACGATCAGCTCGGGGGAGGGTTCCATCGGTATTCGGTCGACGCCGAGTGGCTCGTCCCGCACTTCGAGAAGATGCTGTACGACAACGCGCTGCTCGCGCGGCTCGGTGCGCATCTCTGGCAGGCGACGCGCGATCCCGAGACCCGCCGGGTGACGGAGGAGACGATCGACTGGGTCGCGCGGGAGATGACGTCGCCCGAGGGCGGGTTCTACTCGTCGCTGGATGCGGACAGCGAGGGGCACGAGGGGACATTCTACGTGTGGACGCGGGAGGAGCTCGAGCGCGCGTTAGGCAGCGACGCGAAGCTCGCGCTGGCCTACTGGGGCGCGGCGGACGAGCCGAACTTCGAGGGCAAATACATTCTCCACGTTCCTCACGAGCTTGCCGTCGTCGCGGCGCGGGCCGGGGTCGAACAGGCCGACGTCGCCGAGGCGATAGTGAACGCGCGCGCGCTACTCCTGGCCCGCCGCGAGCGGCGCGAGCGACCAGGCCGCGACGAGAAGCTGCTGGCCGCGTGGAATGGACTCATGCTGCGCGGGATCGTCGAAGCCGCGCGCGCGTTCAAGCGAGATGACTACCGCGCGCTCGCGGTGCGGAACGGAGAGTTCCTGCTGCGCGAGATGGTGCGTGACGGTCGCGTCATGCGGTCGCACATGGCGGGCGTCACGCGCATTCCCGGCTACCTCGAGGATCACGCCGCCGTGGCGCTCGCGCTGCTCGACCTGTACGGCCTCACTTTCGAGCGCCGGTGGCTCGACGCCGCGCGGACGATCGCGAACGCCGTGGACGCGTGGTTCTGGGACGAGAGTGCAGGCGCGTACTTCGACACCGCCGCGGACCACGAAGCGCTGCTGACGCGTCCGCGTGACGTGACGGACAACGCCGTGCCGTCAGGAACATCGCTCACCGTGGACCTGCTGCTTCGCCTCGCGGAGATCCTCGGCGACGACGTGCGGCGGGAGCGCGCCATACGCGTACTCGAAACGCTGACCGAACCGATCGCTCGTTATGCGCCGGCGTTCGGGCACCTGCTGGGCGCCGCCGACATGGCGGTACACGGCGCCGTGGAGGTCGCGCTCGCGGGCAACCCGTCGGCGGCGGATTTCCGCGCGCTCGCGGACGCGGTGGGCGCCGAGTACGTGCCGTCGCTCGTCATTGCCGGCGGCGCGGCGCGTGTGGGCGATGCCGCCGACGCGCAGGTGGACATCGCGCTGCTCGTGGACAAGCCCGCACGCGACGACAAGGCGACAGCCTATGTCTGTCGGCGGTACGTCTGCGAGGAGCCGACCGTGGACCCGGCGGCGCTGCCGTCGCAACTCCAACGGGCATCGCGCTCTCCGTTAGGTGTCGGCGCCTGACGCCGCGCGAGGAACGCTAATTGCTGAGGTCGGTGTCGCTAGTCGCTTGCCCGACGACGGCGCAGGCACCGGTCGACAGGTCTCGTAAGGCGTCCAGGTTGACGTCCGTGCCGGCGTAGCGTCATCGACACACCTGTGTCGGTAACGCGACGCACGGACGTTGCTGGCCCGTACGCCGCGCGCCTAAGTTGTGGCGCGCCGCGTGCTTCACGCCGCGTGTCGTACCAGCATCTCGTCAGGCGTACCCGCAGAGGATACTCAATGTTCGTGTCGCGCTCATCGCGTTTCGTGAGAGCTCACGCTCTCGTCATCATCGCCCTCGCTTCGATGGCGGCGTGCAAGGAGGCCGCGGAGCCGGCGCGCGCCGCGGCGATCGTGGGGCTGCCGTCTACAGACTCGGTGCGAATCGGGAAGACGGTCGGATGGAGCGTCGGGTTGCGCGACGCCGAGGGAAATCCTGTCACCGGACGCCGCATCAGCTGGACGAGCCTCGACCCGCAGTGGGCATCCGTCGACGACAACGGGCTCGTGACGGGCATCGCGTACGGTCAAACGACGATCACCGCCCGTGCCGACGACGCCGTCGCGAACGTAACGATGCTCGTGCAGGAGCCGGTCGTCTCGGTGGTGTTGTTCCCCTCGAACCCGACGATTCCTGTTGGAGGTTCACAGAACCTCACGGTCGCCGTGAACGACCGGAACGGCATCGCGCTGCAGGGGCGCGCCGTCGAGTTCTCGAGCTCGAACACCAGCGTGGCGACGGTCAACTCG
>DASURJ010000891.1:0-5697 GCA_036280115.1 Gemmatimonadaceae bacterium | reverse complement strand
GAAGAGAAGCCCAGTCGTAACGAGGAGGAGTACTTCGCCAAGGTCAACGCGGAGTTGATCAAGGAGCGGCGCGCCGCACTCGACGCGGCGCGCGCGCAAACGGAGCGCAAGGCGCACTACATGAAGTGCCCGAAGTGCGGCGCCGATCTCAAGGAGGTGGAGCACCACCACGTCAAGATCGACCGGTGCACGGAGTGCCACGGCGTGTGGCTCGATGCCGGCGAGATCGAGCTCCTGGAGCAGTCGAACGCCGGAGGGGGTGGCGGGTTCTTCGGCTCCCTGTTCGGGCGGCGGGGCGCGTGAGCGCCACTCCCCGCCCTGGCGACCCGGTCATCACTCCGGCCCTCGTCGCCGAGCACGGCCTAACGCCTGACGAATATACCCGGCTTCGCGACATGCTCGGCCGCGAGCCGACGTTCACCGAGCTCGGCATCGTGAGCGCGCTCTGGAGCGAGCACTGCTCGTACAAGCACTCGCGCCCCGTGCTGCGGACGCTTCCGACGACGGCGCCTTACGTGCTCCAGGGGCCCGGGGAAAACGCGGGCGTCATTGCCGTCGGTGACGGTTTCGCTGTCGCGTTCAAGATCGAATCCCACAACCATCCGTCGGCGGTGGAGCCGTATCAGGGCGCCGCGACCGGAGTCGGCGGGATCCTCCGCGATGTATTCACCATGGGCGCGCGCCCCATCGCGATGCTCAACTCCCTGCGCTTCGGGACGCTCGATCACCCGCGCGTTCGTTACCTCTTCGCGGGCGTCGTGAAGGGCATCGGCGACTACGGGAACTCGGTCGGCATCCCGACCGTGGCGGGCGAAGTTGTGTTCGACGCCGCGTACGAGACGAACCCGCTCGTGAACGCGATGTGCGTCGGTGTCATGCGCGAGGACGAGCTCATCCGGGCGAAAGCCGAGGGCGTCGGCAATCCGATCATTGCGGTCGGCGCGCGTACCGGTCGCGACGGCATCCACGGCGCGTCGTTCGCCTCCGAGGACCTCTCGCACGAGAGCGACGCGAAGCGCCCGCGCGTGCAGGTCGGTGACCCCTTCACCGAAAAGCTGCTGCTCGAGGCGTCGCTCGAGCTCATTCGCAGTGGTCACATCGTGGCCATCCAGGACATGGGTGCCGCCGGCCTGACCTCGTCGTCGGCCGAGATGGCAGCGCGCGGCGACGTGGGCGTGACCATCGACGTGACGAAGGTCCCAGTGCGCGAGGAGGGGATGACGCCGTACGAGATCCTCCTCAGCGAATCGCAGGAGCGCATGCTCGTCGTGGCTCGGCGCGGCCATGAGGCCGGCGTGAAGGAGATCCTCGCGAAATGGGACCTCGCCGCCGAAGTCATCGGTGAGGTCATCGCGGAGCCGGTCTATCGCGTGACCGAAGGCGACCGTGTCGTGGCAGAGTTCCCCGGGTCGCGCCTCGTGACCGATTGTCCCACCTACCACCCCGAGGCGCGCGAGAGCGAGGCGATCGCGAAGCTGCGTGCCCGCGATGTCGCCTCCATCCCCGAGCGGCCCGAGGAGCGCGATCTCGGTTGGACGCTCACCGAGCTTCTCTCCTCACCGACGATCGCGAGCAAGGCCTGGGTGTACCGGCAGTACGACACGTCGGTACGAACGAACACCGTCATCGGCCCGGGTGGGGACGCCGCCGTGCTTCGACTGCGCGGTACCCGGAAGGCCATCGCGGTGAAGACCGACTGCAACGGGCGCTACGTCTATCTCGAGCCCCGCGTCGGTGGTCGGATCGCGGTCGCGGAATCGGCTCGGAATGTCGCATGCACCGGGGCCCGTCCCATGGCGATCACGAATTGCCTGAACTTCGGCAATCCCAAGCGCCCCGAGGTCTTCTTCCAGTTTCGTGAAGCCGTCGCTGGAATGGGGGAAGCGTGTGAGGCGCTCGGCACACCGGTGACCGGTGGGAACGTCTCGCTGTACAACGAGAGCCCGAGTGGTGCGGTGTATCCGACGCCGGTGATCGGCATGGTGGGGCTCATCGACGACCTCGATCACGTCACGCCGTCCACGTTCCGGCAGGTCGGTGACGCGATCGTGCTGCTCGGCGAGCCGACCACCGAGCTCGGTGCCTCCGAGTATCTGTCGCGCATTCACGGCGTGACTGGTGGTGCGCCTCCGCGGTGCGACCTTGAGGGAGAGCGACGGCTCATCGACGCGTTGCTCGCCGCGATTCGCGCGGGCGTCGTCACCTCGGCGCACGACTGCAGTGATGGCGGTCTTGGCGTGGCACTCGCCGAAGCGGCGATGGCGAACCGCGAGCAGCCGCTTTCTGCGACCGTGGACCTCACGTCGTGGACTGGCATTCCGGCGCGAGCATTACTCTTCGGCGAAGCGCAGGGTCGCATCATCGTTTCGAGCTCGGCGCCGGCGGAAGTCGAGCGGATCGCGGCAGACCACGGGGTTCCGGCTCGGCGAATCGGCGTGGTCGAGCCGGGGAGTCGCCCGTTTCGCGTGACGCTCGCGGGCGCGGAGCTCGTCTGCCCGATCGACGAGCTCGCGGCCGCATACCATGGCGCGATTCCGGCGATCATGACGCGCGTCGCCGTCGCGGATGACGCGCTGGCTCCGGAATACTCCTCTACCGTGGGTGTCTGAGACATGTGTGGCATTTTCGGCGTCAGCGGCGTGTCGCAGGCGGCTGCCGTCGTGCATCTGGGACTGTACTCGTTGCAGCACCGCGGGCAGGAGTCGGCGGGGATCGTCGCCATCGATGAGGATGGCACCGCACGCGTGGCGCGGAAGATGGGGCTCGTGTCGGACGGATTCGATGGAAGCTCGGTCCTCGCGCTGGACGGCACGCTTGCCGTCGGGCATACCCGGTACAGCACGGCCGGCTCGTCGACCATCGAGAACGCGCAACCCGTGCTCGCGCGGTTCCGCGGCGGTCACATCGCGCTGGCGCATAACGGGAACCTCACGAATGCGACGGAGTTGCGCCGCGAGTTGGAGAACCAGGGGTCGATCTTCTCGTCGAGCATGGACTCCGAGGTGCTCGTCCATCGGCTCGCGAAATCCAACGCCGACGCTCCCGAGTGGAAGCTCGCCGAGGCGTTGCAGGGCGTCGAAGGCTCGTACTCGCTGCTCGTCGTGATCGGTGACACGCTGCTCGCCGCGCGCGATCCGCGCGGGTGGCGTCCGCTCGTGATCGGCCGAACGGCAGAGGGCGGATTCGTCGTAGGCTCCGAAACGTGTGCCCTCGACATCGTCGGCGCGTCGGTGGTTCGGGACGTCGGGGCGGGCGAGATCGTCGCCATCGACGTGAACGGCCTGCGGTCGATCGCTCCGTTCCCCGCACAGGAGCAACGACGGTGCGTGTTCGAGTATGTCTACTTCTCCCGTCCCGATAGCCGCGTCTTCGGTGGCTCGGTCGACCGAGCGCGCCGCGCACTGGGGCGGCGACTCGCGATCGACTGCCCTGCCCCGGGCGCCGAGCTGGTGTTCAGCGTGCCGGACTCCTCGAACTCCGCCGCGTTAGGCTTCGCCGAGCAGTCCGGGCTGCCGCTCGAGCTGGCGCTGATCCGGAACCACTACGTCGGGCGTACCTTCATCCAGCCGACGCAATCAGGGCGAGACGCGAAGGTGAAGGTGAAGTACAACGCCGTGCGCGAGGTGCTGGAGGGCCGGAGCGTCGTCATGGTGGACGACTCGATCGTCCGCGGCACCACGACCCGGGGGCTCGTGGCGATGGTGCGCGCAGCCGGGGCACGCGAGGTGCACATGCGGGTGTCGTCCGCGCCGATTACCGGCCCGTGTTATTACGGCATTGATACGCCCAATCGAGAAGAACTGATCGCCGCGAACATGACCACCGACGAGATCGCCGCGCACATCGGCGTCGATACGCTCGGATACCTGTCGCTCGACGGGATGCTCGAGTCGGTCCCCGACGGCCCGCGAGGGTTCTGTCACGCCTGCTTTTCAGGCGACTATCCGACGCCGCCTCCCACCGACCCGGACAAGCTGAGATTCGGCTGCGGCTGCTGAACCCATCGAACACGACGAGCGCCTGCGTCGCTCCCCACACCTGTCGCCATGCTCGTCTACTTCTTCGGAAACGGTAAGGCCGAGGGCACGCGCGAGATGCGCGAGGTGCTCGGCGGCAAGGGAGCCAATCTCGCGGAGATGACGAACCTCGGCGTGCCGGTCCCGCCGGGGTTCACGATCGCCTCCTCCGTGTGCATCGATTACCTGCGGGACGGAACGTTCGCGCCGTCGCTCCGCGAGGAAGTGGCGGCCAGCATTCGCCGGCTCGAGGAAACGACGGGACGAGGGCTCGGCGACACGACGAATCCACTCCTCGTCTCGGTCCGCTCCGGTGCAGCGGTATCGATGCCCGGGATGATGGAGACCATCCTCAACCTCGGGCTCAACGATCGCACCGTCATTGCCCTCGCCCGACAGAGCGGGAACGCGCGCTTCGCGTACGACTCGTACCGCCGCTTCATCCAGATGTACTCCGACGTGGTGCTGGGCGTCCCGCTGCAGCACTTCGAGCATCTGCTGCACGCGAAGCGAATGACCGAGGGCGTGGAGACCGACGCCGAGTTGAGCGAGACGGCCCTGCGTAACCTCGTGGAGGAGTACAAGGCCGTCGTTCGGAACTCCACCACCCACCCGTTCCCCATGGACCCCCAGGTCCAGCTCTGGGGCGCGATCGAGGCCGTGTGGAAGTCGTGGACGCTCAAGAAGGCGGTGGACTACCGTCGCGTGCACGGGATCGCGGAATCGTTAGGTACCGCCGTCAACGTCGTCGCCATGGTGTTCGGCAACCTCGGCGACGACTCGGGCACCGGCGTGGCGTTCACTCGGGATCCGTCCACCGGAGAGCGCCGGTTCTACGGGGAGTTCCTCGTGAACGCCCAGGGTGAGGATGTCGTGGCGGGGATCCGGACTCCGCTCGATATCGAGGCGATGGCCACGCGGCTCCCGGGCGCGTACACCGAGCTCCTCGAGACGAAGGACCGCCTCGAGCGACACTTCCGCGACATGCAGGACATCGAGTTCACCGTCGAGCGCGGCAAGCTCTACCTCCTGCAGACGCGAACCGGCAAGCGCACCGCGGCGGCCGCGATCCGCATTGCGCGTGAGATGGTCGAGGAGGGCCTGATCTCGAAAGCCGAGGCGGTGAATCGCGTCGTGGCCGATCAGCTGGACCAGTTGCTCCACCCGATCATTGACCCGCAGGCGCGCGCGCAGCCTGTAGCGGTCGGACTTCCGGCGAGCCCGGGCGCCGCGGCCGGTCGCGCCGTATTCGATCCGGACGCGGCCGAACGGCGCAACGCCGCCGGCGACGCCGTGATTCTGGTGCGTGAAGAGACCACGCCCGAGGATTTCCACGGAATCGTCGCCGCGCGCGCCGTGCTCACCGCCCGTGGCGGCATGACGAGTCACGCCGCCGTCGTCGCCCGCGGCATGGGCAAGTGTGCGGTGGTCGGATGCAGGGAGATCGAGATCGACACCGAGCGGCGAACCTTCTCGGTGAACGGGGCGATGGTGGCCGAGGGCGACTGGATCACACTCGACGGGGCGACCGGCCGCGTGTTCGTCGGTGACCTGCCGACGATTCCGAGTGAGGTCGTTCGCGTGACGAGTGGTGCGTTGCCGGCATCGCGCGCCCCCATGTACCAGTCGTTCTCGAACGTCCTCTCGTGGGCCGACGAAGTGCGGCGGCTCAGAGTCCGCG
>DASURJ010000890.1:0-5421 GCA_036280115.1 Gemmatimonadaceae bacterium | reverse complement strand
CAGAAGTATCCGTTGACCACCATCGGCACCGGTCCTGGGTTCGGGGCGACCTACAAGGGGACCACGACGAAAGTGGTGGACGTGCCGGCGGACGGGAGTGACCCGGCAAAGGGTGTCGTGCGGCAGACGATTCGCGTGCAGCCGCCGTCCGAGCAGGCGCGCATCGTCGAAAAGGACCACCGCATCGCGTATTGCGAGATATCGCCCGACACGACTGGCATGGCGGGACTGAGCACAGTTCAGGCTGACCGGAGCCGCGAACCGGTGAAGCTTCAGATCTTCGGCGACAATCCGGCGGGAAACCGCGTGGCGTGTTTCTATCTCCCATACCAGCAGGACTCGAATCACCGCATCACGTTGCACGATCGTTCGGGCCTGGTGAACCCGGACTTCTTCATCACCGACATCGTGAATGGTTGTTCGGTCTACGTCGAGGGGACGGCGACGAAGCCCACCGTGTACCACCTCAACGCGATCAGCACCCTTCCGAAGAAGAAGGCGTCGGACCTGACGCCGATTTCCCTCATGCCGAAGTACGCCGACAATCGGAAGCTCTTCGAGCGGGGATGGCAGCTGAAGTGGGAGACGATGGACGCGCGGGTGCGGACTGATGCGCCGCCGCCGTCATCCACCGCGGGACTCGCGTCGCGAAACACGTTCAAGGTCGAAGCCCCCGACTACCAGGTGTGGCCGGGCCCCCCCACATCGGCGTTCCTCGCGTCGTTGTCGCAGTTGCAGGCGCAGTGCCGAATTCCGCGCCTCATCGGCACCGACACCGTGGACGAGCTCGACCTGCAGACGAGTGAAGGGACTGTTTTCGGCGTGCGCGAGGGTACCACGTGGCGGTTCTTCGTCCAGAAGAAGGTGCTGGTGTCGCTGATCCACCACGCCGCCCCGGCCAAGCTGACGCGGACGGATCGCATGGCGAAGTTCTTCACCGGAAAGTCGCCGGTGGTGAAACGCGTCATCGGCACCCAATGGGCGATCCGCACCGTGGACGAGTTCTTCCCGAGGCAGGCGTCGGGGCGCATGATCGCCCTGTGAGTCACGCGGCGCGGCCGAGCGGCGACGAACCGCGGCCTGCGCTGGCTGAGGAAGCTGACGTTAGGCGCCGGGACGGGAGGGGTCACGGCGCCGCCAGGCCTCAGCGTACTCCCGTCGACATCCGCGTTCCAGCGAATCCCTAGCGCGACGCGTCCGACCGCCTCCCCAGCAGGCGCCGGACCAAGCCCGCAATCGACTCCCAGATCGCGCGACCGAGGAGCGGCAGCAGTCGAACCGGCCGAGCCGTCGCGTACGTCGGAGACGCCGCACTCGGCGCCACTCGCGTCGCATCCGCCGCCGCAGGTGGCGGGATCACGACACCGGCAACCGGACGTGCCCCTTCATCGACAGGCAGCCCGGCGATCGGCGCCGCAGGCGCCGGTGTCTCGAGCGTCGCTCGCACACATTCGGTGAACTGCCGGAACATCTGCTTGTTCACCGACTCGATCATTCCCCGCCCGAACTGGGCGATCTTGCCGACGATGTCGAGGTCAGCAGTGACACGCACCTCGCTACCGCCGGTCGGAAGCGCCGCCACCGTGCTCGTGATCAGGACCTTTGCCGAGCCGCCCCCCGCACTCTCACGCCCCTCACCGACCATGCGAACCACGCGTGCGGCGTCATCCCGCTCGGTGATCACGACCTTGCCGGTGTAAGCGGCCACGACCGGGCCGACCTTCACCTTCACTTTCCCGAGAAACGTCGACTCGTCCTGTACCGACGTGAGCTCGGCGCCAGGCAGGCACTGCACGACCTGGCGAGGATCGATCAGGTATGACCAGACGCGGTCCGCGGACGCCTGCAGCTGGAACGTCTCCTCGGTCTTGAGTGCCACGGGAGCCTCAGAGGTGTGTTGATGTTCTAGATGAGGCAATGACGACGGTCGGAGATTCACCGACAGCCGAACACCCATCGCGGGCGCCGACATACCGTCGGGCGGCAGGTTATTGACACTCGCGCGCCGCGGGTCACTTTAGCGCCCTGGACCATCGCGTCAAGTCGTCCCCTTCCGCCAAGTCGGAGGCGTGAATGATTCCGTCCTCGTTCGACTACGTCGCTCCCTCCTCGCTCGACGAAGCCATCGCGGTCCTCGGCGAGCATAATGGCGAGGCGAAGATCCTCTCCGGAGGGCAGAGTCTCATCCCGATGCTCAAGCTGCGCCTCGCCGCGCCGACGGTGCTGGTGGACATCAACCGCATCGCCGGCCTCGACTACATCGAGGAACGCGATGGCGCACTGCGCATTGGCGCGCTCGCGCGCGAGACAGACCTCGAGCATTCGGCCATCGTGCGAGCGAAGTATCCGATTCTCGCCGACACCGCCGGTGTGATCGCGGACCCGTTGGTGCGCAACGCGGCAACCATCTGCGGCAACGTCGCCCACGGGGACCCGGGGAACGATCATCCCGCGACGATGATCGCGCTCCAGGCGAGCTTCGTGGTGCGCGGGGCGAACGGGACGCGCAGCATTCCCGCTCGCGAGTTCTTCCGCGGCCTGTTCGAGACGGCGCTCGCGCCGGATGAGATCGTGACCGAAATCGTGATTCCCGTGCCGCCGGCCCGCTCGGGCGGCGCGTACCTCAAGCTCGAGCGCAAAGTCGGCGACTTCGCGACCGCCGCCGTCGCGGTGCAGCTGACGCTCGATGCGAACAACGCCTGCACGCGTGCCGGAATCGGGCTCACGAACGTCGGCGCGACGCCGATCGCGGCGACCGAGGCCGAAGCGTTCCTCGCGAACAAGCCGCTCGATGACGGGACCATCGCGCAGGCGGCGCAGCTCGCCGCATCCGCCGCCGATCCGTTCGAGGACCGACGCGGCACCCCCGAATACAAGCGCGACGTCGTTCGCGTGCTCGCCGCACGCGCGCTGCGACTCGCCGCCCAGCGCGCACAGGGCATCGCACCAACCGCCGGGAGAGCCTGAGCATGTCGACACACAAGATCACGGTCACGGTCAACGGCCAGCAGCACTCGGCGGAAGTGGAGTCGCGACTCCTCCTCGTGCATTTCATCAGGGAGAACCTGCGGCTCACGGGCACACACATCGGTTGCGACACGTCGCACTGCGGCGCGTGCACGGTGCTGCTCGACGACAAGCCGGTGAAGTCGTGCACGTTGTTCGCCGTGCAGGCGAACGGGCGGTCGGTGCGCACGGTCGAAGGGCTCGAGCAGAACGGCCAACTCCACCCGGTGCAGGTCGGGTTCAAGGAGGAGCACGGGCTGCAATGCGGCTACTGCACGCCGGGGATGATGATGACGGCGACGGCGCTCCTCGAGGGGAATGCGAGTCCGACCGAGCACGAGATCCGGTCGGCCATCTCGGGCAACCTGTGCCGGTGCACGGGCTACGTGAACATCGTGAAGGCCATTCAGCACGCGGCGAAGGAGATGCGCGGTGCGGCGGCCGTCCCGTCGCAGGCGGCCAGTGAAGCGAACGCCACCGTCAACGCCTGACACACGGGGGAGTCATGCAACACCAGCGCACGAGCCCCGAAGTCGGCGGGATGGGGCACTCGATCAAGCGGAAAGAGGACGGACGCTTCCTGCGCGGCAAGGGTAATTACGTCGACGACGTCGTGCTGCCGGACATGCTCTATATGGACATCGTCCGGAGCCCGTACCCGCACGCGAAGATCCTGAACATCGACGCGTCGCGGGCGCTCGCCACGCCGGGGGTGCTCGCCGTGATCACGGGGAAGGATCTCGAGAAGTACAACCTGCACATGATGCCCACGCTCATGAGCGACACGCAGATGGTGTTGCCTACGGACCGCGTGGTGTATCAGTCGCAGGAGGTCGCTGCGGTCATCGCCACGAGTCGTTACGCGGCGGCCGACGGCGTGGCGGCGGTGGACGTCGAGTACGACCCGCTCGACCCCGTCGTGGACCCGTACAAGGCCATCGAGCCGGGTGCGACGCTCGTGCGCCCCGACCGCAAGGACACGAACCACATCTGGCACTGGGAGGCGGGCAACAAGGACGCCACCGATGCGATCTTCGCCGAGGCGGATCTCACGGTCGCCCAGCACCTCTACATTCCGCGCATTCACGTCGCGTCCATCGAGACGTGTGGATGCGTCGCGAGCTACGACAAGGCGAACGAGAAGCTCACGGTCTACATGACGACGCAGGCGCCGCACGCGGTGCGCACGGTCGTCGCGCTCGTCGCGGGCCATGTTGGGCTGTCCGAGGAGCGCATCCGCATCATCTCGCCGGACATCGGGGGCGGGTTCGGCGGAAAGGTCCCGGTGTACCCGGGCTACGTCATCGCGATCGCGGTGTCGTTCCTGTTAGGCAAGCCGATCAAGTGGATCGAGGACCGGATGGAGAATCTCCAGGCCGACTCCTTCGCCCGCGACTATCACATTGACGCCGAGCTCGCGCTCAAGAAGGATGGGACGATCACGGGCCTCCGCGTGAAGACGCTCGCCGACCACGGATGCGCGGACGCGGCGGCGAACCCGTCGAAGTTCCCGGCTGGGCTCTACAGCATCATCACCGGCTCGTACGACATGAAGGCGGCACACGTGGCCGTGGACGCCGCGTACACGACCAAGCCGCCCGGGGGCGTCGCGTATCGCTGCTCGTTCCGCGTCACCGAAGCCGTGCATGCGGTCGAGCGCATGGCGGACATCGCCGCGCACGAGCTCGGGATCGACCCGGCCGACTTCCGCCTCAAGAACTTCATCAAGCCCGAGCAGTTCCCCTATAAGTCCGCGACGGGGTGGGAGTACGACAGCGGCAACTACCACGGCGCGCTCGAGCTCGCGATGGAGAAGATCGGCTACCGCGAGCTTCGGAGGGAGCAGGCGGAGAAGCGCGCCCGCGGTGAGCTCATGGGCATCGGCATCTCGAGCTTCACCGAAGTCGTCGGCGCGGGTCCCTCGCACACCTTCGACATCCTCGGCCTCAAGATGTTCGACTCGGCCGAGATCCGGATTCACCCGACGGGAAAGGCAATCGCTCGCTTCGGAACGAAGTCGCAAGGACAGGGACACGAGACGACATACGCGCAGATCATCGCCGAGGAGCTGGGTATCCCCGCGGCGCACATTCAGGTCGAGGAAGGGGACACCGACACGGCGCCCTACGGGCTCGGGACGTACGCGAGCCGGTCTACGCCCACCGCCGGTGCCGCCGGCGCGATGGCCGCGCGGAAGATCCGCGACAAGGCGCGCAAGATCGCGGCGCACTTGCTCGAGGCGAGCCCGGACGACCTGGAGTGGGAGACGGGCAAGTTCTACGTGAAGGGCTCGCCCGACCGCGCGAAGACCATCCAGGAGATCGCGTTCGCCGCGTACACGAATCACCCGCAGGGAATGGAAGCAGGGCTCGAGGCGGTGCACTACTACGACCCGCCGAACCTCACGTTCCCGTT